>NZ_JBQCDF010000194.1:0-3126 GCF_051961495.1 Cytophaga sp.
TAGGTAAACTGTGAACGGAAACCATAACGATCGTATTCCGGTCGCTGTGTAGAATTGTAACCAAAGGTAACGCGGGTTTTAGGATTAAACTTAGCTGCCGCAAACCGCAGCCTCGTAGGGGTAAGTAACTGCGGGAAGGTAAGGCTGGTATTGATGCCCCATTCTATGGTCTGCAATTTGTTTTGATTGTCAAGAACGGATGCCTGTCCTTCAAGTGCATAGCGCACACCAAAATCAAAGATCTCGTAATTACCGAAAATATTCCGGTTCCGGAAGTTCACATTAAAGAATGGACCTGGTAATACACCTTGTACAACGTTTACTCCGTATTCCTGCGAGATCTGAAACTTCTGCAAGCGGTTGGTGTAGATCAGCATGTCAAGAAGATTTGAATCCCTTTTCACCATGTTCACATTTACGAAACGGAACATATCCATAGAGCCAAGCTGTTGCTGAGTCTTGATCAGAGAATCTTGCTTATAGTAACTGTAAGGCCGTGTACGTATTTTCCCGTCAAGTATTTTATAGTTATAATGAATCTGTCTTCTGCAATATTTAATGTGGTTGAATGTAAGGGTATCCGGATTGTTTAGTGAATCAACCGCATTACGTATCGGAATGTAGAGAACGGAATTAATCTTGAAACGGGTATGTACAGATTCTTTCGGATCATCAATCTCAGTAATCATTTTAATACCGTTATCACCAATGGTTGAATCAACAACGAAGTTTATGTAATCCTTTGAGAATTCATAGTAGCCGTTATTCTTTAACAGCTTGTAAATACGGTCTCGCTCAAGTTCAATTTTTGTCTGGTCGTACCATGCGTTTTTGTCCAGTTTAGATCCTTTTGATGTAGAAACGATTTTATAAATGGCTGTATCCTGAATATCGTAATCAAATGATTTTAAGTAATATTGTTTGCCTTCGTTTACTTTGTATACCACAAAGGCCTTCCTGCCAAGCGTATCAATTTTATATGTTACGGTATTGTTGAAAAATCCCTGGCTGAATAAATACGTTGAGATCTGGTCTTTGGTAAAACGGATTACATTGGTATCCAGTATTGACGGGTATTCTCCGAAGGAACCCATCATCCAGTTGCCTTCAACCAGCTTGGCTTTTAATTTTTCAATCTTCTTTTTTTTCTTTGCCATCAGCGACAGATAACGCTTTTCTGTCAGTGGTTTTTTTGTGATCTTTTTATCGTATTTATTTTTTGTTACAATGATCTGTTGCTGTATATAACTGGTATCGTAAAACGATTTTCCCATGTAGTGGATCGTAAGATAGGGCGTTAAGCCAAACAGTTTGTATTGCGCTTTTTGTTTGTAGAGTTTTTCAAGTTCCGCTGAATTAATATTTTTTGCTCCTTTTGTTTTTTGGGAGTAAAGCATGTACTTGCCTTTGTAATCGGGATCAGATGCAAAATAATTGATAGATGGTTTGCACCCCTGAAGCAGAAGGATTGCGAGTATGGTTGTAAAAATGTAATATAGTAGCTTCAATTCTTAGGCAAATGTTAACGAAACAGACCGTAAAATTCACTAAATCTCTTCAAATTAAGAAATTTCGCAGACTTTATAATCAATTTATTATAGAGGGCGAAAAGTCTGTGCTTGAAGTATTAACGTCTGATTTTAACATTCAGAAATTACTGATTACTCCGTACTTTCAAAATAAGTATAAAAAAGAGTTACAGCCTTTTTCAGGCCGGATTGAACTGGCCGGCGATAAAGAGCTGGATGATATCGGTAGCTTGCAGAGCAATGATTCGGCAATAGCGATCTGTGAAATTAAAAATTATGAATTGCCCGCAGTTCTGAATCCGGAATGGGTGCTTGTACTCGATAATGTGAATGATCCCGGCAACCTGGGAACAATTATCCGTATCGCAGACTGGTATGGTATTTCCCGCATCATCTGTTCTGAAGATACGGCTGATATCTATAACCCGAAGGTGATCAATTCATCCAAGGGGTCATTTCTGCGTGTGGAGGTGTGTTATGTGAATCTCCCGGAATTTCTGGCCAGACAGAAGATGGAAATTTTTGCCGCGGATTTACAGGGAGAGAATATTCATAAAATAGTATTTCCCGGTGCAGGTATGCTGGTCATGGGGAATGAAGCGCATGGTATCAGTGCGGATGTGAAAAAATACATCACCAGAACAATTACCATTCCTCAGTTCGGGCAGGCGGAATCTCTGAATGTGGGCATTGCGACCGCTATATGCTGTGACCGCATTCGTTCCTCTCAATCCTGATAGCCTGTTGTATTGGCATCTTCTATAATCTCAGAAGAAATTTTTTCGCCAAGATAATTATCAATAAAGTGATGCGCCACATACAGCAGGGGAGTAAGCAGCAGGGCAGTAGTGAACTTGTAAATGTAGTTGATGATACCTATGGAAAGGAGTTGTTCAATGCTCCACTTATTATTTCCCGCAAGCAGGTAAAAAGCAATAAATAAAACTACGAAACTATCGATCAGCTGTGAGACCAATGTCGAGCCGGTTGCTCTCAACCACAGCCATTTTTCACCCGTTGAACTGCGTATGGCATGAAATACATATACATCCAGTAATTGTCCGATCAGAAAGGCTGTAAGTGAAGCTACAATGATTGCTTGCCCCTGGGAGAAGATACGCTGAAAGGCATAATCAATATTGAATGGCTGCCCGTTCGCATCAATATTGTTTACTTTCAGCCAATAGTCAGATGGTGCAATATTGGTCGACATGTATAAAATAAAGAAACTATAAGCGATCAGGCCAATAGCCAGAAAGGTAACTTTCCGAACACCTTTCTTCCCGAAATATTCATTGATGATATCTGTAGAAATAAATACAATCGGCCAGATCAATGCACCTGCTGTAAGATTGAAATCCAGTTTGAAATCGGTGAACAGGTTGATCTGCGCGGCCTCCAGGCCAAGCGTCTTTTCAAGGGAGAATATTTTTACTCCGATCATTTCAGCAAGAATGGCATTGGTAATAAAGATGCCTGCTAAGATGATAAAAAGGTTTGTTTTCTTTTGTTCAATCGTCGTTTTCATCTTTTACCCGGTTACTGATCGCGAAGCTGCTGCCTTCAACGCCCAGATATGTTTTCTCAAAAATAGCAC
>NZ_JBQCDF010000195.1:0-2054 GCF_051961495.1 Cytophaga sp.
CTGTTTTGTCCTTTTTTATTTGGGCTTAATTGGCTATCCAATAGATAGATAAGTTTCGCCGCTTCATTTACCCGGCCGGTTCGAACAGCACTATTTTCAAAATGTAGTTTTTCCGGATCAGTTCAAAAAGTTGTGGAGTAATAAAAAAATATAGCTTTGCTTCTGGATGAAAAAAGATATTCAGGACGGCTATTTCGCGTTGGTAGAACTATTTCTACCAGAGTTTATATTAAATCATTTCAAACTAAATGAGGTTCGTAAAGAACAAGATATTTTCCATCTCCAATTGGAAGAAGTAAATAATGTTCCTGAAAATTTTTCATCTGAACAAATACAATCAAAAGGCTTCTTTCCAACTATTACCATCCAGGATTTTCCTATCCGTGGCCATAAAGTGTATATGCACATTAAACGCAGACGCTGGCTACGTGTAAGAACGGGGGAGGTAATTTATCGGGATTGGTCCGTTGTGGCTCCGGGAACGCGTATAACCAATGAGTTCGCGGCTTTTTTAAAAGAAATCAGTCGATACTACGGCCATTGACATTGCTACTATAGCGTCTGTTCATGGTGTAAAGAGCCGTACGCTTTCCAGACAGTATAAAAATACCCTGAGCGAGTTCAAAGATTGGGACCAACGTTCCCATGCCCGCCAATGGATACTTTATCCTCAGAACCTTGGGGCGCAACTATCTATTGATGAAACCAGTCTGTCCCATGACGAGCTTTATACCATCGTTACCAACAAAGCGGCACAAGGTAAGAAAGGCTCCATTGTCGCTATTGTAGCCGGTACAAAAGCAGACAAGGTGATAGAGGTACTGAACCGCATTCCGGAGAAACAAAGGTTAGAGGTAAAGGAAATCACGATGGATATGGCCGGTAGCATGGAGATGATAGCACGGCGAAGCTTTCCGGCAGCTATGCGGGTCACAGACCGCTTCCATGTTCAGAAATTGGCAACGGAAGCCCTGCAGGAAATAAGGATCAAATATCGCTGGCAAGCCCTGGATGCGGAAAACGATGCCATCGAGAAAGCCAAGGAGGCTGGTACCGCTTATCTTCCCGAGGTATTGCCTAATGGCGATACCGTAAAACAACTGCTTGCCAGAAGCCGCTATGTACTCTACAAAAAGCCAGCTTTTTGGACGCAAAGTCAACAACAAAGGGCTGAACTGCTTTTTGAACGCTATCCGGATCTGGAACGCGCATATAACCTTTCACTTGAACTTGGGAATGTATATGACAAAACACAAGATAAACTCTACGGTCTGACTCGTCTGGCTAAATGGCACGAAAAAGTAAGGCAAGCCGGATTTAAAGCATTTAACTCTATATCCAGATCTATACAAAGTCATTACAAAACTATCGTCAACTACTTCGACAACAGGTCGACAAATGCTTCAGCAGAATCTTTCAATGCAAAAATAAAAGCCTTCAGAAGGCAACTCAGAGGAGTAAGATCAATTGAATTTTTCCTGTTCAGATTTGCCAAAATTTATGCCTGATTTTATTCAACTCCACAACTTTTGGTATTGGTCCGTGAGTCATTCGGTGAGTTCATTTTAGTACAAAAATTACTCACCAGCTTTTCCTGAAATGCTTGTATACTAAGCTGTTCAGCATTTGAACATCTTGTTTGCAGTCGGTAATCAATCTATTTTTATCACTGCAAAAAGGTCACCACCCATGCAATCAAATTTCAGTTTTCTCTTCTACTTGAAGAAACCCAAAGGTTATGTATCAGGTCCGGCGCCAATCTATTTACGTATTACCGTAGATGGATTACGAGCCGAGATGTCTGTTGGTAGAGAATGCCCTCCGGAAAAATGGAACTCCCAGGCGGGTATTGCCTCAGGCAGTAAAGAAGATACCAAAGCCCTCAATGCTTACCTGAATATTCTACAAGGAAAAATCCATCAAAACCATGCACTGTTGTTAGCTGCAGGCGAGCCGGTAACCGCCGAGGTACTTAAAAACAAAGTATCGGGTAAAACGGAAAGAGGTAGAAGCCTGGTCAAAATCTTTCAAGACCATAACAACAAAATTGAAGC
>NZ_JBQCDF010000196.1:0-19302 GCF_051961495.1 Cytophaga sp.
TACCTATAAAGTTGTTCCGGGCACATTTAAAGTTGACGGACAATCGGTTCACACCTACGAAGATCACCGCATGGCCATGGCTTTCGCTCCGTTGGCTTTATTAGGGAAAGTTACGATCGAAGAGCCTTCTGTAGTGAACAAATCATATCCGTTGTATTGGGAAGATCTGAAGAAGGTTGGATTTGTATTTTAAGTATTACGTTCTAAGGAATAAAGTTTAAGAAGACCCCAGATAAGCGTTATGAATATTGGGGGTCTTCTTCTTAAAACTGCGACTTCAGCTGTTCATCCGGTACGTCTAATATTCGCTGGCGACTATATAATTCCCGGTGTGCCCTTTCAATGTATACACCACAGCCGAAAATTTCAGATTGCCGTTATACATAATTTTTCTATCTAACCGATACGATTGAATGGCGTTTTCTATTTTCTGTAAAGGAATAACCTTATATGTATTTTTAAGAATATCATATTTAACAACCTTGCCGGTGGCATCCACAATTACAGCAACCATAAGCTCTCCTGTTTCTTTCATTAAAGTACTAGTACCTAGATCGTAAGCAAATGAATGAAAGTATTGATCATGCATAGACAAATATTCAATTTGCTTATAAGGTTCTAGATTATATAATAAAACCGTTAGCGAATCCTGAACAGATCGGATATTGCTTGCCGGTGGCTTTTCAACATAATATGTTATATCTTCAAATAGTGTATCACGATCGAAGACGACACCTACGTTAATCAGTTGTTTGCTTCTTCCGTTTTTATCATAGCACACGGCAGAAGCCTTGAATTTAACATATCCCTTCCCGCCAGATACAGGAACAGGATAATAATTTCTTAACACTTTTACATTTTCATTACCTTTCAGATCTACCGTGAGATAATAATCTTCGCCGGCATAAACTGTATCTGATTTAATGATAAGATCATACTTTTCTCTTTTTAAAACCCGTTCAGCTTTTACTGTAAAAACAAACGAAGAAATAAATAATGATACTAGAACAAGCTGGCGCATAAAGAATAGAATATTAAAGATACCGCAACAAATACTTTTTGAAGTAACACAGAATTATCCTAATATTATAACATATCAGCAACTTTATGAAAACAATAGTTACCATCCTTTTAACTGCTACATTTTTATTAAGCAGTGCTATATGCTCAAATCAACATGCAGCCGAAAAACGCGTTCCGTTCAAAGTTTATATCGAACAAAATGGAATTCGCCAACCTATAGTGAACAACGAAGTGTCGCTGGAGAAACAACCATTCAATATCGTTTTTGTAATGCATAAACCCGATGGTGTTTTAATCAGTTCTTCATTCAATAAAACAACGTATGAAAAAGCAGTAAAAAAAGAACCGCTCTCTAAACTCCCGGGCTATGAAAATACAGGGATGGCAGAAGGCTTGTTCAACAGCGACAATGAAGTGATCATCTGTGATGATGCACCTTCTTACTGGTTTTATGATAATGATAAAGAACACCGCTTCAATACGGTTGTAAAAAGTAAAGACAGCCTGGTATGCACCCGCACAATCAAACAGCTTTATCTACTGGATGAAAAAGATCAGCCAACGATAACGGTCGAAAAAGCCAGCAAACCGTTATATTTTGTTTTTGTAGATTATGTATCTGACCCAAAAACATACAAAAGAACAGAGCTTCAACGGGAAATGATTAAAATAAACTGGAAGTAACTCTTTCAATCAAAGATTTCATTATGAATATTGATAACGCAACTACCTTCAGCTATCCGCTTATCATCCGCGAGCATCACCTCGATACTTTCGGTCATGTAAACAATGCTACATACCTGAGTATTCTGGAAGAAGCCCGCTGGGAATTGATTACACAAAATGGTTACGGCCTTTCCTACATTCGTGAAACCGGCCTGGGGCCAACCATTCTGGAGATCAATATTAAATTCATCAAAGAACTCCGCCTGCGTGAAGAAATAATTATTGAATCAAAAATGATTTCGTATGAAGGCAAAGTAGGAAAAATCGTGCAGACGATGCTGCGCAACCGCGACGTATGCTGCATTGCTGAATTCACCGTAGGCTTATTCAGTGTTAAAGAACGTAAACTTGTATTACCTACACCGGAATGGCTAAAAGCAATTGGTCTCTAATAATTAACGAATAAAATATTTATGCCGCAACAAGATGACTTATACGATTTTTTATTTGATGAAATAAAAAAAGACCGTGATCTCAAAGACAAAGCGCCTTTACTTGGCGACCTGTTTATAATCAATGAAGAATCTGAAACGAAGGCGAAAAAAATTGCTGCATATGACCGTTTGATCAAATATTTTTCTCATCGCACAAAATGGGATGAAGAAATTGTTCAATATCTGAGTAACCGCTTCGCGCAGATAAAGTAGTTGTTAGGGGCTAGTTTTAGTTATCAGACTAAATACAAAATCCTATAAAAATAATTTACTCAAACCGGTTATATCAACATTCATACCTACAAATCAAAAATAACATGGACCGGCAAAAAAAAAGAGAAACGCTGTACAGGGTTTCTCTTTTTTATTTATCAGTTCCAAGTGCGTTATTCCTTGACAATCCGCTTCATACAGCTGCCCTCATCAGTAGTAACCTCTACAAGATACATGCCCGGAGCAACATTTGTCAGTAACAAGGGAAACGATGCATCATTCGTATTCCCTAATATCGTTGAAAGTACTAACTCCCCTACTGTATTGTATATATGCACAGACACATTATTATAAGCTCCCTTCATCTGAATAGAAATATTCTGCTTCGTTGGATTCGGACTAATTGAGATTGCCTCTGCTGCCAGTATTCCTGCAGTGCCTGTAGCCAATGTTCCCGTTCCAGATAAATTCAGCACAAATGGTGAGTCGTCTGTATTATTTACAATATTTATATTTCCTGTTGCACCTCCTGTTACTACAGGAGAAAAAATTACCGAGAATGTCGTTGAACCGCCCGCCGGTACTGAAGTCAAAGATGGACCTGTTATCTGAAAAGGCCCTGTTGCTACAGGTCCGCTTAGATCAAGAGTTGCCGAGCCGGGATTTGTTATCGTGAATTCAACAGCAGCACTTGAACTTCCTGCTGTTGTACCGGAAAATACATAAGCGGCGCCATTACTGCTGAATGTAGTAGACCCCTGCGTAACCGTTATAACCGGCACAACAGATGTACCTGCAAGATTTAACACAAACGGCGAGTCTGGCGCATTATTGGGAATACTTACCGAACCTGTTATGTTACCTGTTGTTACAGGAGCAAACACGATATTAAATGTCGTTGTACTGCCTGCAGGAACAGATACTACAGATGGGCCTGTTAATTGAAACGGCCCTGTTACAACAGGTGTACCAAGCGTGAGTACTGCGGTACCACTATTTGTGATGGTAAAGACATAAATTGCACTCTGATGATTCTGCAATGTAGCAGGAAAGATGTAAGGAGTACCGTTACTTGTATAAACAGTATTTGCCTGAGAAACGCTGATTGCTGGTTGCACACCTGTGCCTGAAAGGTTCAGGATGAAAGGAGAATCTGCCGCATTATCCGGAAAATTTATCGTACCTGTTGCCGCACCTGTAGCCACTGGTATAAACTTTACCGAAAAGGTTGCTGAACCTCCCGCCGGTACTGAAGATACAGACGGACCACTGCTTATCAGAAACGGCCCTGTTACTGCAGGCGTACCAAGTGTGAGCGGTGCCGTACCGGTATTTTTGATTGTAAATACAACAGGATTGCTTTGCGTTCCCTGTAGTGTAGCACTAAAGTCGTACGCTGCACCATTATTCGCATACGTTGTACTTCCCTGGGAAATATTGATTGCAGGAGCAGTTCCTGTGACAGAAAGATTGATAATATAGGATGCATTTGTCTGATCATTCGTACTAATGGTAATCTTACCTGTATATAGTCCCGCATTCGCTGGTGTAGCCGTTATGCTGAATGTTGAAGAAGTACCCGGCGCAATCGGAGAAGCCGGATTTAATAATCCGGTAACAAATATTTCATCACCGGTAATGGAATTAATGATCAATGGTACTGTCCCGCTATTTTTTACTGTTATTGTAAGGACATTTGACGTACTGCCAACAACGGCTGAGCCCATAGAAATTGCTGTACCATTATTAGGCACATCTGCAGTTCCATTTAAAACTTTTACAAAAGGATTCAACGCTGTGCGGTGTATGTATTGCATCCCTATTCCAACAAATACCAACGGCGCATTCCAGTTAATTGCTATTTCATTCGTTGAATAACTGCACTGCTGATCCAGATAGGAAGCTGCTTTATAGGAAGAAGGGTAAGAAGCAGCGCCGCAGTCTCCGCGCGAATCCGTATTGGGTCCACCCGCCATCCACCCCGGAATGGGTTTCGCAACACCATCCGAACTGGAAATACGATCGTGCGGATTCATGATCTGCTTACTTCCAAGTCCGGATACGAATGAGTATGCCGTTGCATTACGTCCCAAAATATAATCCAATTGTGATATAGCCGTATTCAGATAAGTAAGATCATTCGTTGCCAGATATGCTGCCATGCAGATCATACCTTCATTCAATGCAACAGCATTGCTGCCCCAGATAAAATCGGCATTGCCATTCGCACCCATGCCTGTTTTATAAGCAGAGCTGCTGGTCTTATGTGTACGGATCGGATTGGCAAGAGCAAACAATTTATTCTTCATAGCTGTTGTATCTGCCAGTCCGTTTGCTGTAAGGCTCTTCCGGTGATGGATCAGCGATATCAATCCAAGCGTGTTTACATTTGGCCAGCTGGGTATACCATATGTATTTGTACTCTTGAAACTGTTTGTATAATATGAATTATCTTTTGTTGAAATATACAATTCTGTAGCTGCCCATTCTTTTTCGTCTGTTAATGTACCGTCTCCATACCCCCCGGTTGAAATACCGGCGGGATTACTGAAGGTGATCGAAGGATTTGCGATCCCCCAGGTATAAGCTGTTTTTGCAGCAGCTAAACATTGATTTGCATACGCGGCATCATAAGGCAGGTATACTCTGTATGCCACAGCCATAACTGCGGCGAAATCAAACGTAGCAGCGGTAGCCTTACCAATCAGATAGCGCTGTGCCTGATCTGCTGCTGGCATTTCAAAAGCATCAAAAGCCGCGGTAGTTTTTTTATGATAAACGCCCCCATCATACGGATCCTGCATAGTCAGCATCCAATCCAGATTCCATTTGATTTCATCCAGAATATCAGGCATTGCATTACCGGATTCCGGTATATTCAATGGTAAAGTATCGTAATACGATTTAAAATGTTCGAATGACGCAAGCAACGTATAGGTTGAAATCCCTGAATTCACCGTATAGCATCCATAATCACCGGCATCATACCACCCTTTTGGCGCTGAAACAATAGTGCCTGCTGGCCTCCCCGGACTTGCTGCGGATGAATGGATCATTACGTTTGTATCCGGATGTCCCATTGCTCTCGCATATACGCCACCATACGTCGCAGTGATAGCAGATGATGCACGTTTATAATAAAAGCCTTTCAATACAGTCTTCGATAATATATTAAATGCATCGGGATCTATAATGAACGGCGGCGAATAGCCCACTCCCGGAACATACAATACATAAGTACCCGGAGTAGTAAAGGCGCTGAAATCCGCAGCGCGCACTGTTTCATTTGAAAACGACCAGGTAGCAGATGCTCCGAGTGTACCTGTAAAATAGGTTGTTGCCAGATCAGGGGACTGGATGGAAAAATTTCCTGCCGCAGGATTTCCTGCAACAATGGCAATCTTTTCCAGGTTAGAATAAAACCCGATCTGATTTAAACGAATATTATAATTGATAACAGGACTTTGCGCTTGCACATTGCGCGTCATAAACAACAGTAAAAAAAATAAAATACTGCACGGATATATCCAATGTTTATGCATAACCATGAAGCATATATTATTCTTTAGTTTTTCCATGTTATTATTTTTTTTAGAAAATGCCTCATATCGATAAAGATTGTGATTATATAGTAAATCAAGCCAATAATTAGACTATACAAATAAATAATATAACTTTTTAAATATAAACTAAAAATTATTGAAGTCCGAACATTTTACCGAAAACATATGAAACTAAAATCAGGAGTCTGCAGGAATTCCGTAAAATAGCCGAAAATCACAAAAAAAGGTAGAATATTTTTTTACGTAGTTGCGGTTTGGGGATGTCAACCGAATATGTGCTGTCAAATTTCTTTTCTAAAAAATTATTGCGCGACCACGTAAAAAACTGCATGTGCCGCAGCTATTTTTTTCAGACCATTCTAAAAATCAGAAGAGTGATTAACTGTTATAAACCAATTATAAAATACATGAACACAGTGTTTGAAAATGTTTCTATAATACCGAAAAAAATATAATTGAATTTCTTCAAACCTACAATCATTCACTGTTAAAACAACATTGTTTATACAGACAATTACACGTTTGCATAATTCATATAATTAATTTTTGTATTCTCATACGTGTTTAAACCTACGTCTTTAAAGGAGTTAAACGAATGTTAAAAAATAATCAAATGAAATATTTAAGCATTGCTTATAAAACATACTGTTCTATATTAGTTATTCAATTGTATGTATACAACACATTGAAAGCGTAACAATTCATTTCACCCCTACATTCAAAAAGCTATGACCATAAAAAAGATGTACCTTACTTCCCTTTATTCACGATGAATACAGGATTCATTAAATGTTTTTGACATTCTGCATTTGGCAGCAGGATGATACCACTCAACTTTTTATTTCAATTCCATTTTATTAGTCAGATTTTAAACAACTGTATTATTATGAAAAAAATATATAGTGCACCTAAAACGATTATAACCATCGTGTGTGCATTTTTTGTAATCTTTGCTGCTCAGGCAGCACCTTATTTCGGAACCGAATTTAAATTCAAGCAGCCCGATGCCAGTCTTGTAACAGTGAAAGTGTGGGGCGATGAATTTTACCAGCGTGTAGAAAGTATTGATGGATATACGCTTACAAGAGATACTGCCGGATGGATTTCTTATGCAGTGCTTTCCGCAGATGGCAATTCTTTATTATCAACAGGTATTGTCTATACCGGCGCTCCCGCTAATTTACCAGGTATACCAAAAGGAATCGATATCAGCACAACTGCGGCAAATAAAATACGCGCGGCCAACCGGTCGCGTTTATTACCGGCGCCTCCGGCTGCTATCAGCCAGCGCAACGCATCATTACGCGCAGCAGCTCCGCTTAATGGAAATGTTAAAGGTCTTACTATCCTGATTGACTTTTCTGATCAACCCTCTGTTATTGGCAAAGATTCGATCGATCGTTTCTTTAATGAAGTAGGTTATAGTGATTTTGGGAACAATGGTTCTATTCATGATTATTATCTGGATGTATCTAACAATCAATTAAGCTATACCAACGATGTATTGGGTTATTACAGAGCTATACATCCGAAAACATATTATGAAGATACGATTAACCCGCATGTAGCCGATTTGATTCACGAAGCCTTAACCTGGGCGGATGCACAGGGTTTCGATTTCTCAACCTTATCTGTTGAAGGAACTTCTATCCGTGCGATCAACCTGATGTATGCCGGCTATCCTACTATGGGTTGGGCCAAAGGCTTATGGCCGCATTCTGGTGGCTATTATGGTTTTAGTGCCGATGGTGTAAACTCTGGCTCTTACCAGATGACCAACATAGGAGATAACCTCAGCATTGCGACGACCTGCCATGAAAACGGACATATGCTGATGCACTGGCCCGACCTGTATGATTACGATTATAATTCCACAGGTATAGGCGGCTATTGCCTGATGGCTTACCAGGGAGCTGCAACGAACCCTGTACCGCCAAATGCCTATTTAAGAATTGATGCGGGCTGGGAAAGTTATACAGACCTTACCGGAGCAACAGGTACTTACACAACACAATCGAATCTGAATCAATCTTACATCATCAACAATCCTGCAAACAGCAATGAATTGTTTGTGATCGAAAGCAGAACACATACCGGCCGCAGCTTGTCTCTTCCCGACAAGGGACTTATGATCTGGCACGTTGATAAAACCGGAAACAATAGTTTCAATGAAATGACACTGGCGCGTCACTTCTTCATTTCACTTGAGCAGGCCGATGGGTTATTCGACTTAGAGCACAACAATGGCACCGGTGGTTATGGAGACTTGTATAAAGCGGGTTACAAAACGAGGTTTAACGATGGTACCATACCGGATGCACATTGGTGGGATGGTTCCAATTCAGGTATCCGCCTTCACAGTGTAAGCGGTGTAGGTGAAACCATGACCTTCAAACTTGGCGGTCCTGAACAATGTACTTACGGAGCACCGCTGGCAACGGCTTTACCATCCATCGTGTATAAACAATACACACATGCTTATGTACTAGGTGATGGCGGTCCGGATCTTTCTGCTGTGAGCTTTTTCGCCATTCACTGGGATCTGCAAAACAACGGATTATGGAACTTTTCTTTCAATCTATTCAATACAGCACCTTACTATATTGATCTGAAAACAAAAGCTACTTATTCATTCAACACGCCTTCACCGTCTGTTACATTTACCAATACAGGCATTCCAGGACTTGATGGTGAATATTATGTGATTACCAATAACGGAAATTTTGTACTGGTAAATAAAAACGGTGATTTCACCATTTACTTCAGCAACGATGCTACCCCTCCTGCATGTGGCTATACGCAGGCAAGAATTGCTGCCGCAACGGATGTTTCAGCTGGCACCAGCCTTTCACCTAACCCTGCTACAGAGGCCGTACAAATAAGGTCAGACATGGACCTTGAATCAGCTACAGTGAGCATTGTAAATGAGCAGGGTCAACGTATCTTGGTTCCCTATACAACGAGTGCAAACAGTATTGATTTAAACATCAGTACACTTGCCAAAGGTTTCTACCTGGTAACCGTTACACAGGATAGCAATGTTGCTGTTAAAAAATTAGTTGTAACTGAATAGTATTTTTTACTGTGATATATAAATAAAAACGCCTCCTGTGATGGGAGGCGTTTTTATTTATATACAACTTCAGCTTTTTACCGTTTGCAATTTTTAATCATCACAAAAAAATCTTTCCTGCCTTTAACCTGCCAGCGTTTATGACGCATCAACACTTTTATCTTACAGGAATTTAACATAAGTTCCGAAGTCTGCTGAAATAAAAGAACAGTTTCTCTGGCCGCTTCTTTAAAGAGACGACCAGAGTTTAATAATCTATTTTCCATAATATTAAAAAATAAATTATTATCAGGCTTCTACCAACCCGGCAACCATACCTCCAAGTGTATTCATGGCTTTCCGCATGGTTGGTTCTTCTACATTTGAATAATTCAAGCGCAGCGTTTGCGTATCCGGATTGCTTGCATAGAAAGAATCTCCGGGTACAAAGATGATATTCTGCTCAATGGTTTTTGTCAGCAATTCGCGTGCGGTTATTTCTTCGGGCAATGTAACCCAGGTAAACATGCCTCCCTGCGGATGCGTGTATTCGACTGTTGCAGGAAAATATTGTTTCAGGCAACTGATCATGGTATCACGCTGAAACCGGTATGTATCCTGTATTTTTTTGATATGGGTATCCAAAGAATACATCGTCAGAAACTCATGTAAAATATACTGGGTTAAATTCCCTGAATGCAGATCAGAAGCCTGTTTCATGATGGTTGCTTTGCGGATGATCTCCGGACTTGCAACCATCCAGCCCAGGCGCATTCCCGGCGCTATGGTTTTAGAAAATGAGCCTAACAGAATTGTTTTTTCCGGCATGTACGCATACAATGGCGGCAGCTCTGTTTCATCAAAGAATATATCACCGTACGGATCATCTTCTATTACATAAGTATTGTAGCGATTCAATATATCTACTGCCTGCCGGCGGATATCTGCGCTATAGCGAATGCCAGTGGGATTCTGAAAATTCGGAATCCCATAAAACAGTTTGATCGGATTGGACCAAAGCTGATCCTCTAAGTCACCAATATCTATCCCGTCTGCATTCAACTGTACTTCCTGGAAGACAGGCTGAAACATGGATAAGCACTGCAATGCACCTAGATATGTCGGCCGCTCAAGCAATACATGATCACCCGGATTGATAAATATTTTTCCGATCAGATCCAGCGCCTGCTGAGAACCATTGGTGATCAAAATCTGCTCAGGTGGAATATCCAGATTATACCGCTGCCTGTATCGTTCAGAAATAAATTCCCGCAACGGGTAATAGCCCTCTGTTGACGCATACTGCAGCGCCTGCATGCCTTGCTGGCGAAATACACGTGATGCACATTGTTCTAATTCTTTTACCGGGAAAAATGCCGGATTAGGCAACCCTCCTGCAAACGATGTAATGGCGGGATTAGACGCAACCTTTAATATTTCACGGATAAAAGACTGCGGAACATTTGCTACGCGATCAGCAAATAGATTTTCTGTTGTTTTGGTTTTCATATGTATATGTATTTAAATGGTGACAAACAAAAAGGCCTCCCGGTTTTGCGGGAGGCCTTCAATAAAATCAGTAACACGTTACGATATATTATACCACCCAGACTCGGACATAGACTGCCTTTACCACGACTGCAAGAAGCGCGGCTGAACATTTCGATGTTGAATGTGTGAGCGATAAAGTCATAATAGTTATTTCAATTCAATATTAAATAAAAAAAGTCCCGCCTGTTAAAAGCGGGACTTTACATATATGGTTTACAGATATACCTATATAGCCCGCTTAACCGCACATAATGCGACCGCTGAAAGGACTGATAGATGTTTCTGTGTTGTGTTCATGTGCTAAAGGTAGAAAGTATTTTTTATTATACAATAAGAATGTATGAAATTTCTTTTATTCATCATCAGGAGTAACCTGGTTGGGATACTTTTTCTTCAATTCTCCTTTTTTTACCCCGTCAATAAAACTCTTCCAGGCAAATGGATTGGTCAATGACAACGTTGGCGCATAATATTGATTCTGTACCTGCAACGTTTGCTGCTGCAGATAATATTTATGATTCGCACTTGCATCCTCGCCCATATTATACATCATACGTTTTAGCACCTGCTCATTCAGGTTATTGTGCATGTTCGAATAATTCTGTTCAGGAAGCTGCAGCGCTACAAAAGCTTCTTTAAACAACCGTTCGGTAGGCCAGGGCGTAATTTCTATAATCGGCATATAAAGGGTGTCTTCCAGAATTTCAATAATAACAGATACTTTATCTTCCAATGTATAAGGCACGACAAAGGTCTTTTCTTTATATCCAATGGATTTAATAACAATACTATCGCCGGTAAGGGCTGCCATGGAAAAATAACCGATCGCGTTGGACATTGTCCCCCGCCCTTCCTTGGGCACAAAAATATAAACGCCTGGTGTACCATAGGCACTATCCCCCGATACGATCAAACCCGAAAACTGAATGATCTTTCTGGGTGACTGTCCATATGCTGCACCAAAGAATAGCATCAGGACCAGGCTCGTCAGGATCTTACTATATATACTTTTTTTCAAAGGGCATTCAATTTTATTGGTTACAAGTTAGAAAAAACCGTTCAGCATTGCTATTTACAACTGCTTTAATCGCTAATTATTGTCTAAAACAAGGGTTTTACACTAAGTATTTATGTATATTTGATTGAACGAATATACATGATACGATTAAAAACGGTAGATATTCTGAAAGGTTCCGAGATTCTGAAAGCATTCAGCGATGAATCCAGAATCCGAATTCTGAATCTTATTCTGATAAATGAAGAGATGTGTATTTCTGATCTCGAATTGATACTGGACTATACGCAAACAAAAACTTCCCGCCACTTAAGTGTTTTAAAATCCATTGGCCTGGTCAAATACCGGAAGGTGGATCAATGGGTCTACTATTTCATCAATGAAACGTATATAGATATCTTAAAACAACTCTTCAAACTTTTTGGCAAGGAACCACAGCTATACAAGGACCTGATTGAATACAGAACCCTCTATGCGAACAATGAACTTGCCATACGCAAACAGCACATCAAAAAGAAAATTTACAAGGTGCCTGATTTATAAAATCGACTAAACATTACTATAATAAAGCAACATGAAATTTAAAAAACACGTTTTTATTTGTACGAACGAACGCACAGACGGCAGAGAATGTTGTGGAGAAAAGCGAGGCATGGAACTGGTTGAAACTTTCAAAAAAGAAATTAAAAACAGAAAACTGGCTGTAGAGATCCGCGCGCAACGTGCAGGCTGCATTGATGTGTGTGCCAACGGACCAGCGCTGGTCGTTTATCCGGAAGGTGTGTTCTATGGAAGAGTTACTCCCGGAGACGTACAAGAGATTGTCGAAAGTCACCTGATAAATAATATTCCCGTTGAGCGGCTGAAACTGAATTTCTGATATGAGAATATACAAAACTGTTTTCTTTGACCTGGATCATACCCTTTGGGATTTCACGCAGAACTGCGCTGAAACACTGCAGGAATTGTACTCTATATATGAACTCGAAAAGTTTGGTTTCTCTGTTCCGGATTTTCAGAAAACATACCGTCACATCAACGATACCATGTGGGAAGGTTTCCATCGCAATGAAGTCAGCAAGGAAGAACTGCGTACGGAACGCTTCCCCCGTACATTTCAGTTGTTGGGCGTTGAAGCCCACCACGTACCTGCACGTATCGATACACACTTTATTGAACTCTGTCCGACAAAACCGCATGTGCATAACAATTCATTCGAGATCCTGGATTATTTAAAAGAGAAAGGATATTCCCTGCACATCATAACGAATGGTTTTTCTGAAACACAACATGTGAAAATGAAACATTCGGGATTGGAAAAATATTTTGAATCGTTGATACATGCAGATCATACCGGACATAAAAAACCCGAACCTCAAATCTTTGAATACGCACTTCAAACCACCGGCAGTAAAGCTGAAAGCAGCATTATGATCGGCGATGATCTCTATGCAGATGTACTGGGTGCAAAGCAGGTTGGCTTTGGAAATGTATTTTATAATCCGGATCGAAAACAACACAATGAAGATATTCAATTTGAAATCAGCAATCTGATTGAATTGAAAACGATCCTTTAATTTTTTAACACATATTGAGAGCATAACTATACACGTGCTATGACAAACGAGAATGTATTGCAATATGCGCCGGGCTCAAAAGAAAGAATACACCTGCAGCAAACCCTGCAGGAGATGAAGGCTTCAGAAGTACTTATCCCTATGATCATAAACGGGAAAGAAGTATTTACAGACAAGCGTATCCGTATTTCACCTCCGCATGAACATAAATATACACTTGGTTATTTTTGTGAAGGAACAGGCACCCATGTAACCCAGGCAATTACGGCGGCGCTGCATGCCAAACAAAGCTGGCATCACAAAACACCGGAAGAGCGGGCAGCTATATTTTTGAAAGCAGCAGATCTGCTCGCAGGAACGTACCGGGCGGAGATAAATGCAGCAACCATGCTGGGACAATCCAAAAATGTATACCAGGCAGAAATCGATTCAGCATGTGAACTGATAGATTTCCTACGCCTGAATGTACAGTTTGCCCGTGAGATCGAAAATATTCAACCGCATTCTCCGGAGGGGATCAAAAATCAAATGGTCTACCGGCCGCTGGAAGGATTTGTGTTTGCTCTAACCCCTTTTAACTTTACAGCGATTGCCGGTAACCTTCCCTCCGCTCCCGCATTGATGGGCAACACCATCGTTTGGAAACCGGCATACACGCAAATCTATTCGGCTCGTGTCATCATGAAAGTGCTGATGGAAGCTGGTTTACCGGATGGCGTCATTAACCTGATCTACACCGACGGACCACTAACCGGCGATATTATTTTCCAGCATCGGAAATTTGCCGGCCTGCATTTCACCGGCAGTACGGCCGTTTTTAAACACATTACAAAAGTTGTTTATCAGAATATTGACCTCTACCAAAACTTCCCGCGAATCGTTGGTGAAACAGGTGGTAAGGATTTCGTACTTGCCCACCCCGACTGTGATGTGCAGGCCCTGGCTGTAGCATTGATCCGTGGAGCCTTTGAATACCAGGGACAAAAATGCTCTGCTGCTTCCAGAGCCTACATCCCGGCTTCCATCTGGCAGCCGCTGCAGGAAAAAATGCAGCATATGATTGCTGCCATGAAAGTCGGTACCGTTGAAGATTTTTCCAATTTTATCAATGCCGTCATAGATAAAAAAGCATTTGATAAAATTGTAAGCTACATTGAAGACGCGAAAAAATCTCCTGAAGCTACGATACTAGCCGGCGGAACCTATGATGATTCCGTCGGATATTTTATCCAGCCAACAATTATTGTAACGACAAATCCATCGTACCTTACGATAAAGGAAGAAATCTTCGGACCGGTATTAACCATTTATGTGTATGAAGATAAAGACTGGAACAATGTACTCACCTTAGTTGATACGTCTACCGGTTACGCATTAACAGGAAGTATCTTTGCCCGTCAGGCCATACATATCGAAGAAGCAAGAAAGGCATTGTATTACAGTGCCGGCAATTTCTACATCAATGACAAACCTACCGGCGCTATTGTGAACCAGCAGCCATTTGGTGGTGCACGTTTATCCGGCACAAACGACAAGGCAGGATCCGTATTGAATCTGCTGCGTTGGGTGAGCCCGCAGGTGATCAAGGAAAATTTTGCACCGCCGCATGATTTTATGTACGACTGCATGAAGCTTTCTGAATGAAACAAAAAACGCAGCATATTCCCGTATACTCCATTGATACGTTTTCAAAAAAAACGAATGATGAAACGCTATACAATGTTGAAATATTCAATAAAGACCGTGACTTTAAAGTGGCCTATCCACATAGGCACGATGATTTTTACGAAATCCTTTTTGTGACGCACGGCACAGGTACTTATACCATTGACTTGCAGGAATACAAGATTAAGCCCAATACAGTCTTCTTTCTTTCACCCGGACAGATACACGAAATTAAATTTTCAGAAGATATTAACGGATATATCTTCCTGTTCAGTTCTGCGTTCTATTTATCCAACAAATCAGATCCATATAAATTATTTGAATTCCCTTTTTTCTATTCATTGAAGTACGACAATCCGCCATTATACCTGCAGCATGCTGCAGAAATTGAAGAATTGGATTCGTTATTCAGGAAAACATTAATCGAAGTAAATACAAATGCGATCGATAGTAAAGAAGCGACACATGCCCTGCTTGACCTGATCCTGATCCATTGCAAACGTTTGTATCCGCAGCCGGAAGGAACACAATTAAAAAAAGGACATATCCTCATTAAACGTTTCAAGCAGCTGATTGAAGAAAAATGTACGGAGAATATCGGTGTGAAGGAATATGCAGATGCACTGCAGGTAACCGCTAATCACTTAAGTGAAACGGTAAAGGAATTCACAGGCCGCACGCCAACTGATTTTATCAACGATCGTATGGCGCTTGAGATAAAGCGCCTGTTAACGCATACCGAATACACAGTTCAGGAAATAGCTTTCCAATTGAATTTTGCAGACCAATCGTATTTTTCAAAATACTTCAAAAAAATTACCGGCGTGTCGCCGAGCGAATACAGGAGAGCAATTATAAATTATGAGTTATAAATTATGAATAGTAGCGTTCGCTAATCACAATTCATAACTCATTTCGCCGCGGTGAATTATAATTCATAATTATTTTACGGTTTTTAACCATTCAGTCAAAGCCTTTTTTTGTTCAGCTGTTAACTTTGCATCCCCATGCACAATCGTGTAAGAAGACAAAGGCATTTCACCTTCTTCTACTTCTGAATACATTTCTTCCAGTTTGTGATTCTGTCTTTCTTTATTATATGTATTCCAGATTGAATAATTCAAATGTTTGCGGCCATCATTCACATGATCTTTTGCCCACCAGGAAATTGGTGCAACATTAAAATACCAGGGGTATTTAGTCTCATTGGAATGGCAATCATAGCAGGCAGTTTTTAACACTGCAGCAATTTCAACAGGAGCTTTTGTTACCGTAATAAAATCATTGTTAACATCAACAGGTGGATTTGTTTTATCAACGCGGATAATTTGTATCAGTACTAAAAGGACCAATAAGCCAATGAGTATTTTCTTTTTCATATTGTTTATTTATTGAATATTCAGCTGTGTGTATGTTAAAACAAAGGCATTAATGTTTCCAGTCCCATGCCTCTTGAACCTTTTAGCAGAATCGTTTTATCTTTCAGAGGATTTGTTTCCAGATAGGTTACCGCTTCGGGTTTGGTCTCAAAGTATTTCGCAGCCGGGCATTCTTTGAATGCTGCCTGCATGTGCTTTCCGATCAGTATAATTTCAGTATCACTCAGCAGATGCAGAATCGCACCAATGGTTGCATGTTCGGCTTCACTCTCCTCGCCCAGTTCGTACATATCTCCCAGGATCAGTACTTTATTATCTTTGTTCAGGGATGCAAAGTTTTCGATCGCCGCGCGCATGGATGTTGGATTCGCATTGTAAGAATCCAGGATCACTTCGTTGTGCGTAGTCTTCGCAATCTGAGAACGGTTGTTGGTAGGATCATATTGTTCAATCGCCTGATTTGCTGCGATTGATGGCACCCCAAAATACTTACCTATACACAGTGCCGCCAGGATATTATCAAAATTATAATCACCGATCAGTTTTGTTTCTACCAATTCTTCGTTACCGGCAATAAACGTTACAAAAGGATCGCTCTTTAAGAATTTTGCATTATAGAAATCACTGTTACGGCCATACAGGATCGGCGATTCAAACGGTGACATTTCCATCAGATGCTCGTTCTTTGAATTAATGAAAGCGATTCCGTTGGTTTCAAACAGGTATTGATACAATTCGCCTTTACCTTTCTTCACCCCTTCAAACCCGCCAAAGCCTTCCAGGTGTGCTTTGCCGACATTATTGATCAAACCGTAATTCGGTTCTGTAAACCGACAGTATGATTCAATTTCTTTCTGGTGGTTTGCCCCCATTTCCACAATACCGAATTCAATGCTTTCATCCATTGCCAGCAAAGTCAACGGAATACCGATGTGGTTATTCAGATTGCCTACCGTCGCGTAGGTCTTATATTTTTTACTCATCACCGCATTCACCAGTTCTTTAGTAGTGGTTTTTCCATTCGAACCTGTAATGGCCAGGATCGGAATGCCCAGTGTTCTGCGGTGTAGGTTAGCCAATGCCTGCAGGGTTGCCAATACATCTTCCACCAATACATAGCGGTCGTCTTTAACAACTTCCGGCTCGTCTACAATTACATAAGAAGCGCCCATTTCGAGGGCTTTCTCAGCAAAAGTATTTCCATTGAAATTGGGGCCTTTTAAGGCAAAGAATAAATCATTCTGCTTCACTTTTCTCGTGTCGGTTGTTACCGAACGATGTTCCAAAAAGCTTTCGTACAAAAATGCTAACTCCATAAAGTGTATTTGTATTTTATCAAAAATAGCAGATATTACTTAAAGTTTTCAAATCCGCATATGTTATTTCTGCAATTAACTCTCCATCCGGAAGCCATAGTCTTCAAAAAATCTTCGTGGATCGAACGTGTCCAAGCCGGGTTCCCGGGAGCTGAGATCATGGAAGCAGACAATTATTCCGAAGTCTTTTTATATCAGCAAATTCTGAAGTGGCTGGTACAGTCGACTGAGCCGCTTGTCATACATATAGATAGTTTGGATACTGAAGCCTCTATGGGCAACATGCTTCGTTTTGTACAGGATGTATTGCAGAAAAAAAATCCGGTTTTAGTGACCATAAAAGGCAAACATGCCGGTGTAGAAAAATACCTGCGGGCGTTTACAAAGTATCAGGTGGTGGAGACAGAGGAAGAAGCAGTGGCAGTGCTAAAATCTCAAATGACAAATTCCAAATAACAAAAAAGGCTTCGCTGGCGCAAGCATCTGCTTATACCCTTTATCCACGGTTATTGTTATAATCACTTAAAATGAACAGTTGATTGTCTATGCGCCACAGATCATAACAACGACCTTCTTACTTCAGTTCAAACGCGTCACCATCCAGATAAGCAGGAAAAATTTCCCGGAAATCGTCCAGGTCTTTTTTAGAAAGCACAACCGTTGCGATTGCTTCTTTACTATTTAGTTCAACAAGCGGCATGCCTTTAAAATCATGCACAACGGAATCGCCCGAATATACATTCCCCAGATTATCTGCACCAATGCGATTCAAACCAATTACATAACTGATGTTTTCAATGGCACGTGCCGGCAGCAAGCTCTTCCAGGCATGCGCACGGGCTTCGGGCCAGTTTGCCACATAGATAGCCAGGTCGTATTTATTGTTTGTATTCCTGGACCATACCGGGAAACGCAGATCATAGCAGATAAATGGTGCGATCTTCCACCCTTTGTATTCAACAACCAGTTGCTTATTACCTGTTGTATATACTTTGTGTTCATCCGACATGCGGAAGGCATGTCTTTTATCGTAAGTGTAAAATGTACCGTCGGGCTGCATCCACAGCAGACGGTTATAAAAAGCTGTCCCTTCTTTCACGCTATAGCTGCCAACAATACAGGCTTCAGCCTGTGCCGACAATTGCTTCATCCATTTAAAGGTATTCAGGTTCATGGGTTCTGCAAGCTGAGCCGCATTGTTTGTAAAGCTGGTGGTAAACATCTCCGGCAAAACAATGACGTCTGTTTGATCTATGCCTGAAATTTTTTCTTCCAGCATCGCGCGGTTCGCAACAGCGTCTTCCCAATATAAAGGTGTTTGAATAAGTGTTACGCGTAGATCTTGCATAAAATGTCTGCAGCTTTTAATAAGGTCTCTTCTTTTTTAGCAATACAGAAACGAAGCAAGCGGTGATCTGTTTTATCATGATAAAAAACAGACACCGGTATGGAAGCCAGCCCGAATGCTTTCGTTAACCGCGCTGCAAAATCGATGTCGTTCTCTTCACTGATCTTTTTATAAGACAGCATCTGGAAATACGTCCCACTTGCAGGGATCACATCAAAGCGACTTTCTTTTATATGATTTAAAAACAAATCTCTTTTCTGCTGAAAAAAATCCGGCAGGGATGTATACTGTTCTTCGCGCTTTATAAAATCCGCTACAGCCAGCTGCATAGGTGTTACCGGTGAGAACGTATTATATTGATGTACTTTTTTGAATTCTGTCATCATGTACGCCGGAGCCAAACAGTAGCCCAAACGCCAGCCCGTCACATGAAACGTTTT
>NZ_JBQCDF010000197.1:0-3042 GCF_051961495.1 Cytophaga sp.
TACTCTTATGAAAACTTCTGAAACAACAATAAATACAACCTGGTACAAAGCTGGCTCAACTGCAGATGTGCCTGCCAACGGAGGCGCTTGTGCAATGGTTAAAGGCAAACAGATCGCTATCTTCAATTTTACCCGCCGCAACGAATGGTTTGCAACAGATAATCTTTGTCCGCATAAAAAACAAATGATCTTATCCCGTGGTATGATTGGCGATATGAGCGGTGAACCCAAAGTAGCATGTCCGTTCCACAAAAAAACATTCTCCCTTAAAGACGGTCATTGCATGTCGGGTGATGACTATACTATAAAGACCTATCCAATTAAAGTAGAAGATGGTTTGATTTTTATTGGCCTTAATGAATAATTGAATTCTTCGATATTACTTGGTTTAGTTGGGACAGCAGGTGAAAAGGGCACTTGCTGTCTTTTTATATTAAAATACCCAATAACAAAAACCAATTCGCTGCGGGCGAACAAAACTGCTGGACAACTCAAAATTTCAAATTAACTTTAAAACTATCATACAATCTTAATTTGGAATTTGTTTTTTGTGATTTGGGATTTGCATTCGTTCGGGAATACTCCGTACTTAGTACTTAATACTTAGTACTTAAAACCTATGCGCGATATTAGCGGAAAACAAATAACATTACGGACAGCAACAGGAATCGGCCTGGTAACCTGCAGCGCTGAAACTGTAGAACATATAAAAAATGATACCCTTCCGAAAGGAAATATGTTTGATGTGGCTCGTGCAGCAGCTTTCCTGGCAGCAAAAAATACATACCAGTTAATTCCTCATTGCCATCCCGTTGGTATTGATGGCATGTCGGTAGACTTTGAAATACTGGATCCTGCCAAACACGAAACCGAATTGGGAATTCCATTAGCCGGTTTACATGGCGTAATTATTCGTTCACAGATAAAATCGATCGGCAGAACCGGCATTGAGATTGAAGCGCTTACAGGCATATCTATTGCAGCTCTGACTGTGTATGATCTGCTAAAAAATATTGATAAACAGTTAAGCATTGGTCCTATTAAATTGCTTGAAAAGACAGGCGGCAAAAGCGGGCAAAAATATTTCAACACCCCACCGAAGTGTGCGGTACTTGTCTGCTCCGATTCTACCTTTGAAGGCAAGCGCGAAGATACTTCCGGGAAGAAAATCATTGAAATGCTAAACACGCATGGGATAAACGAAGTGACATATGCCATCTTACCGGATGAACCATCACAAATACAACAGAAAATCAAAGCATGGGTAGCTGACGATTATGCATATATATTTACGACCGGTGGTACAGGACTAGGTCCGCGGGACAAAACAGTTGAAGCTGTTAAAGCGATTCTTGAACGGGACGCCGATGGCATTACAGAAGCCATGCGCGTATATGGACAAATGCGTACGCCCCTTGCCATGATGTCAAGAGCAGTGGCAGGTGCCATCAATGAAACATTGATCGTAACCTTACCCGGCAGCAGCAATGGTGTGCGCGAATGCCTGGAAGCAATTATGCCCGCTGTGTTCCATGCGCGTAAAATGATGAAAGGCGGAGGACATTGATATGATCTCATTCGACGAAGCGCAGAAAATTGTTTTAAGTCATACCATAAAAACAATTCCGTCTACTATTCCCTTGTTGGAAAGCATTGGAAATTTTTATTCAGACACGATTGTTGCAGACCGGAATTATCCGCCCTTTAACAGAGCTGCCGTTGATGGCATTGCTTTTTACTGGGATGGCACCTCCCCGATCCGTGACTCTTATCAACTGGCAGGAACTATTTTTGCAGGCGAAACATGGGATACGGAAATAAAAGACTTTCAGTGCCTGCGTATCATGACGGGTGCACCTGTACCCAAGCAATTAAATGTGTTGGTACGTGTTGAAGACATTATTGCAGCAAACAATCAGATTTCCTTCAAAGAAGATCTCTCCTTTTCCCTTATGCAGAATATTGCCCGTGAAGGGGAAGATTTAAAAAAAGGTGCCGAAGTTTTACAAAAAGGAGCCCGCATTGCTATGCAGCATATCAGTACGCTGGCATCGCTGGGCTATGGCTTTGTCCCTTCCTTCGAGTTTTTAACAGCAACGATTCTACGCACCGGCAATGAAATTACAGAACCTGTAAACAAAGAGATTTCAAGCTGGCAGATCCGGGATTCGAATTCATACACCATTCGTACCTTATTAAAAGATTATCCTGTATCGTTTCATGTACGTACAGCACAGGATACGCTGGAAGCTTTAATCGGACAGATTCAACAGGGAATGAAATCAGACTTGTTAATCGTTACAGGCGGTGTATCTGCCGGAGATGCCGACTATGTACCTGAAGCATTGGTAAAATGTGGCTTCACTTGTCACTTTCACAAAGCGAAAATCCGTCCGGGCAAACCCATCTGGTTTGGCACACATCCCAATGGCTGTATAGCTTTCGGCTTGCCGGGAAATCCGTTCTCCGTACAGGTTGGCGTAAAAGTTTTTATAGAACCTTTTATCCGTGCTTGCTTTGGCAACACAGAAAAAACATTCAGTACAAAAACAATCACGCATGAACGTACTAAAAAAATCTCCTTCGATGAATTTATTGTAGCCAACGAAAACGAAAATGGCATCGTTATCAAAAAGCACAATGGTTCAGGTGATATATCTGCGCTGTTATCAAGCACTGGCATGGTTCAGCACAAAGCAGAGATAGAAAAATTATCCACGGGAGATGCTGTACATTTTTATCCATGGATAAAAATGGATTAAGTCATTTAGTTCTTCAGCTTAATCAATCTTGCTTCAATATCCATTAATTTATTCCGGTCGCTGGCAATAAGTACCTGACATGTTTTTGCATGCTCATAAGCGGCAACGGCGTGTTCCTTTTTATTCCAGTATTCATATAGCAAACCCAGTTCATACCAATGCCGCATGAGACCGGGATTGATTGCAATAGCTTTATTAAAACTTTGTTCAGATTCAACATATCCGCCATCGGGGATCTTACCAATAAAAGTCATGGCCAGCTGTTTTTCAAACCAGCTGA
>NZ_JBQCDF010000198.1:0-15036 GCF_051961495.1 Cytophaga sp.
AGAAAAATGTATTGAAGCACTTGTTCAATACGAAGGACTGATCATACGAAGTAAATTCCGGGTCGACAGAAAGATCATCGAATCCTGTCCGAAACTGCAGTTCATTGGCAGAGCCGGAGCAGGCGTTGACAATATTGATAAAGAAGCATTGCAGCAAAAAGGTATCGCGCTGTTCCATGCTTCCGAAGGAAACAAAGTAGCCGTTGGCGAGCAGACAGTAGGGATGATTTTAGCACTGCTGAACAATATTGTAAAGGCGAATAATGAAGTAAAAAATAACCATTGGCTTCGTGAAGAAAACCGTGGGCATGAACTGAGCTCCATGACTGTGGGGATAATCGGTTACGGAAACATGGGCCGGGAAACAGCTCAAAGACTCAGTGCATTTGGATGTAAAATAATTACCTATGACAAATACCGTCGTAATTATTCCTGTAAACATGCCGAGCAGGTAAGTCTTGAGCGCTTACAGGCTGAATCTGATATCATCAGTTTGCACATTCCTCTGGATGACTTCTCGAAGGGCTGGATCAATGCAGCATTTATAGATGCTGTAGGTAAACCATTCTGGCTGATCAATACGGCTAGAGGAGAGATTGTCAATTTAAAGGATCTGACAGCTGCGCTAAAATCAGGTAAAGTGCGTGGTGCTGCTCTGGATGTATTGGAAAACGAAAAATTATCTACGTTCACTGAAGAACAAACAAAAATTTTCTCTGATTTAAAAGAAAATGATCAGGTAATTTTAACACCGCATATTGCCGGCTGGACTTTTGAATCTTACCGCAAAATCAGTGAGGTTTTAGGCAAAAAAATCATGCAATGGCACACCAGCACGATTTTATAATGATATCAACATAATAACAATAGGGAGTTGAAGAATAGCAAAACTATTCTTATCTTTGTCTAAACGGTACGCACGGGTGCACCGTTTTTTTATTTTATATAGTCGGAAGTATATTATTAGTTATGAGTGGTAAAGTATCTTATTACACGGAAGAGGGATTAAACAAATTGAAAAATGAGTTGAACCATCTTAAAACGAAAGGTCGTTCTCAGATCGCGGCTCAGATTGCTGAAGCGCGTGACAAGGGTGATTTAAGTGAAAATGCTGAGTATGATGCTGCAAAGGATGCTCAAGGCTTATTAGAACTTAAAATTTCAAAGTTAGAAGAAATTGTTTCCAATGCACGTTTACTGGATGAAAGTACGATTGATACTTCCAAAGCGTCTATTCTAACAAAAGTAAAAATAAAAAATAAGAAGACCGGTCATACTGTTGAATACACGCTTGTTTCAGAAGAAGAAGCAGATTTAAAATCCGGCAGAATTTCATTGAAGTCACCGATCGGTAAAGCCCTGCTTGGTAAAGGAGTGGGCGAAACGGTTATTGTAGACGTACCTGCAGGTAAGATTGAATTTGAAATATTAGACATCGGAAGATAATATTGTATGGCCAGTATTTTTACCAAGATCATTACAAAAGAAATTCCGGGATTTATTCTTGCGGAAACGGATACCTGTGTTGCTTTCCTGGATGTATTTCCGTTAGCAAAAGGACATGTACTGGTTGTGCCTAAAAAAGAAGTTGATTATATCTTTGCTGTAGAAGATAGCTTATTAGCTGAAATGATGTTGTTTTCTAAAAAAGTTGCACTTGCCATTGAGAAAGCAATTCCATGTAAGCGTGTTGGCGTTGCCGTTATTGGACTGGAAGTGCCCCATGCACACATACACCTGATACCATTACAATCAGTTCAGGATATTAATTTCACCCGCGAAAAATTAAAAGTACCACAGGCTGAAATGGAAGAAATAGCTAATTCCATTAAAAAATATTTATAACTAAAAATCCCTTCCAGACATGGAAGGGATTTTTGTTAACAGCCTGATAGTACAGCGCAGGCCTCTATAATTTCTTCATCTGTTATAATCAATGGTGGTGCGATCCGCATCGAATTATCACAAAATAAAAACCAATCTGTGAGTATGCCTTTGGTAATGGCATGGTCAATGATTTTTTTCAGTACCGGATACGATTCAAACTCTGCAGCCATCATCAATCCTGCGTTCCGTATCTCTTTAATACCCGGGTGATTGAAGTGCTTTTTGAATAAATCTGCTTTTCTGCTTACGTGTTCGGTTAACTTTTCTTCCAGAATTACCTCTATACATGCGCTTGCTGCTACACAACTTACCGGATGCCCTCCAAACGTTGTAATGTGTCCCAATACCGGATTGTGAGAAAGTGTATGCATGATTTCTTTGGAAGAAATGAATGCACCGATTGGCATCCCGCCGCCCATGCCTTTTGCTGTTAACAGGATATCAGGTGTTATTCCATACTGCTCGAATGCCCAGAACGTACCGGTTCTTCCGAAGCCACACTGAATTTCATCCAGTATCAGCAAGGTACCTGTATAATTACAACGCTGTCTGAGTGCCTGCATGTAATCCTTATCAGCCACACGTATCCCTGCTTCACCCTGGATCGTTTCTACAACAACTGCTGCTGTTTGCTCTGTTATAAGCGACAGGTCTTCAGGATTATTATATCCGATATGTTTAATGCCCGGAAGCAACGGGCGGAAAGCCTGCTTAAAAAATTCATTACCCATGATGCTTAAAGCCCCGTGGGAAGAACCGTGATAAGCATTTTTACAGGAAATGATTTCCCTTCGGCCGGTATAGCGTTTCGCTAGCTTCAATGCACCTTCCGTAGCTTCGCTACCAGAATTAACCAGGTATACAGCATCCAGATTTTGAGGAAGTGTTTCAATCAGTTGAGCGGCAAGTCTTACCTGAGGCGTCTGAATAAATTCTCCATAAACCATGAGGTGCATGTATTTTGAACTTTGCTCCTGAATAGCCTGTACTACTTTGGGGTGGCAATGTCCGATGTTACTTACCCCAATACCAGAAATCAGATCTAAATAGCGTTTATCATTTTCTCCATACATATATACCCCTGAAGCTCTTTCAATCTGAAGCGCCAGAGGAGAATCCGATGTTTGTGCCAGGTGATCAAGGAACAGTTGTCTGTTTGTAAGCATGCTGCAAGTTAATCAGGTTTGCATGCATTACCAATCGGAAAGAGAAACGAAATTCTACTTTTGGTACTAATCTGATGATGTTATTTTTTGTTGAAATATCTTTAAATATTGACTGAAAGTGCTCAATATTCCTTTTCAGATAGGTTTTTGCTGAGTTATATGAGTTTTGCTAACAAGCTAAATCTAAATGAATAATTGTATGTTTTTAATATGTTTATATTCAGATATATAATTATAATTTAAAATTGCTGATTCAGAAAAAAGCCTTAATATTTAAAAATAAGTATTGTGGAAAAATCCTATGTGAAATAGTAAATATTACATTTATTCTTTGTAAATTACAAATGTAATAAATAGTACTGAATTCATGGTAAACTAAAATATTATTTCTATGAAGTACATTTACTCTATTCGAGTTTTTTTCAGCTGCATGGTAATCCTTTTTTTATCACTCAGATTGAATGCACAGGAAGTTACATCAGGTGAAAATCCAAAACATCTTGCTGAAGACTTATGGGAATCGATTGATATGATCACTGTACGCAAACAGATCACGGCTGAAACACAGGTATCACCGGATGATATTGAGTTGTTTATGAAGTTCCTAATGTATAAGTATCCGGATGAGCGACCAGATTTTTTCAAACAGGTTGAATTCGGAACAATTACCAAAAACAATATTGGTCAGTATGTTAATGCTTTAACACAAAAGTATATCAACACGTATCCGGAATTTTTAAAACAAAAGACAATATTTGCAATCCAGCAATCAGGATCTCCCAACATGCCTTTGTCTATCAATGGCCCGTGTGAGAATGTTGATTTTGAATCCGGCACCACTGCCGGCTGGCAGGGCTTTACAGGAAATGCCTGCCAAAATGTTATTCCATGTAATCTGGTTAACAACTTTGTACCAACAAGACATACCATCATGGATGCTACCATGGTGGACCCTTATATACCAACGTTGCCGGTTGTTGCACCAGGCGGAAACTATTCCATGCGTCTTGAAAATTATGTGAACGGGGGAAATGCAACATTGATTCAGCAGACATTTCTGGTTACTGCAACCAATAACATTTTCACATACCGGTATGCAGCCGTTCTGGAAGATCCGGGAAATCATGGAGACTATGAAAGACCTTATTTCAGAGTACGTATGTATGATAAAAATGGTAAGGAAATTCCATGTGCGTCCTATACGGCGATTGCAAAACCTCCCATCCAGAATTTTACTTATACGCAGGTATTGAATCCGAATTATAATCCGAACGATAATAACACCAATAATGATAACCAGTATCTGAATTTGTACTATAGGGATTGGACAACGGTTTCCATTCCTTTACTGGGGCTGGAAGGACAGAATGTTACCATTCAATTCATCGCATCCGATTGTTCACGTGGTGGGCACCTGGGTTATGCGTACGTGGATGCAAAATGTTCATTCCTTGATACTAAAATACCGCCAACCATTTGCGGTGCCGAAGATGTTACTTTGTACGGACCGGATGATTTTGCTGCATACGAGTGGAGCGGGCCGGGAATTGTAGGACCGAATAACACACAAAATATTACTGCGAACAAATCGGGTAAATATACGCTGAAGCTTACGCCTATAGCGGATAATCCATGTCCGATAACAGTATCAACATCTATTCCGGAAAGGTGTGTACCGGTTCCGATTTCAGATAATTTATGTGAGTCTGTTAAAGGTACTCAGACCAGAAATAATGTAGACTTAACAAGTTACAATACCAAGATAACAGCGTATAATGCTTTAGCAAAGGTACTGTCCTGGCATTCAGCCAAGCCGGCCAGCAATGCCAATAAAATTGCAACCCCAACTAAAGTGAATGTGTCCAATGGCAGCAAATTTTATGCGGTGATAAAATATACAACGATAGGCACAGATACGGCCGAAATAGATTTCAATGTAAACACCTTACCGGTTATTCAGTTTCCGGTTGTAAATCCTTTGTGTGAAGGAGGGGCAGCAGTGGATATAAGTACTCTTGTAGCTCCTACAGGTGGCGTATTTAAAGGAACCAACATTACTTCGGCAGGCGTATTGACTCCAGTAAAAGCAGGAACATATTCATTGAAATATATTTATACAAGTACGCTTGGCTGTATTGATTCTTCTACCAGTTCGGTTATCATTAACAAGCCGCCGGTGCTTACTGTAAACCCAAATCCCAAAATCTGTACAACATCTTCTTATGTTACATTGCAGGCAGCAGCTTCGAATTACTCAACTGTAATTTGGTCAGGTGGGAACGGTGCTTTTTCAGCCAGCAGTGCTTTAACAACAAAATATACACCTTCTGTTGCAGAGCTGAGTGCCGGCTCTGTGAATTTATCGATTGAAGTAGATGGTAAAACTCCGTGTGCGAATGTTTTACAGAGTTTACAGGTTGAATTTGTACAACCACCAACGGTTGATGCAGGTATCGACCAGGATTTATGCTCGGATCAGGCAGTGTCTGTATCATTGACAGGTAGTGGCACAAGTGCACTGGGCTTTAAATGGAGTGGTGGCGCCGGCACGTTCACCCAACCAACATCCCTGAATACAGTTTATCATCCCACAGCTACTGAAATTGAATCGGACAGCGTGATTCTTAAAATGACATCCAATAGCAATGCACCGTGTAATGCTGTTTCTGACGATGTGGTGATTCGTTTCCATAAACTACCGGTTGTTGATGCAGGTGAAGATACAATTGTATGTAGCGGTGTTTCTGTTTCGTTTACAGCTGCTGGAGCGCCTGGTGATGTATTCACCTGGATGAATAAGAATGGTACAACCTTATCATCTGCTCAAACGGTTACAGTGGTCGCCGATACGGATAGCATGCTGATTGTAAAAGCGCTTAACTCTTATGGGTGCAGCAATAAAGATACAGTGGAAGTAGATGCGTTCAAGCCGCCGGTATTTGCGTTGGGAGGGCCGTTCTGTATTACCGGTGGTATGACATTGAATGCCAATCCGGTTATTACTGATCCGGCGCCGGAATTGCCTGTATGGAAAAAGGATAATATTATTTTAACGGGAGAGAATAGCTATACATTAAACGTTACAGATAAAGGTAAATACAGCATCACCTATACTCGCGGCGGATGTACCGCTACCGATGTAACCAATGTATTCAAGAATCCGGAGCTTGTTACTCCGGATGCTTTTAAATCCTGTGAGCAGACAACAGTATCTGTAACAACAACCAGTATACCGAATGCATATTATGTTTGGCAGAATAATGGTGTTATCCTGCCGGGTAATACAAACACAGCTTCTATCAATGTTGTTGCAGGATTAAGTAAGTATTATATCTCTGTTACAGATGCAAACAATTGTTCGGCAGAAGATAGCTTTTTGGTAACAGGTATTCCTGATCCGGTTCTGTCTTTAACAGATACAAGTATCTGCGGCAATAAGTATTTTATGCTTGATGGTTTACCAGATAATGCCGGAGACCTTAATGGATATCCGTTGAGTTATGAATGGAAATACAATAGTGCTGTAGTATCTACTGCATCTCAGATTAAAATTGATAAGGCAGGTAAATATGAGTTACAGGTATCAGCAGAAAATTGTAAAGGAAATTCAGAAATGAATGTTCAGATAAATCCGTTCCCGGTTGTAACGATTCCGGCGGTTTATAAATTCTGTCCAGAATCCGATGGAGAAGTTCTTTTGGAAGCAAGTACAGCTTATGCTTATTCATGGAGCCCTGGTGGAGAAACAACACAGTCAATAAAAGTTAAAAGTGAAGGCGTGTATTCAATAACAGTTACCAGTGATGTGAATTGTTCAAGCACGGCAAAAACTACCGTACGGGAACTTTGTCCGCCTAAGCTGTTTGTAGCAGATGCGTTCAGTCCAAACCATGATGGTACAAATGATCAGTTCAAGACCTACGGTATTCATATCGGAACATTTAAATTATTAATCTTTAACCGTTGGGGCGAAATCATTTTTGAAAGCGTAGATAAGGATGCTTATTGGGATGGTGTTTATAAGGGAGAAGTAATGCCTATCGGAGTTTATCCGTGGGTAATCACCTATGAAGGCGATTCCCAGGAATTCAAGGGCCCATATAAACTTGAAGGAAGTGTAACGATTGTGAAATAGAAAATTTATTTTTCTTATGGAAAGCCCTGGTAAATTCAATTATCAGGGCTTTTTATATTACATCCGTTTGTAAATCAGTAATATATATTACTTCAAAAAAATGAATTTTATACAGTCTTTACAAACCGGAAGGAATATGAATACTTGCTGCAATAGTATTTCGGCTGCTGTGTTAACAGAGGATATTTATAAATCGTTTGCTTTCATTAACTTTAGCTAACTTATAGTACCGGGATGAAAATATTACTGCTGGCGGTTACATTTCTCTTTAATTTATTGGGGGGCTTTTCATTAAATGAACACAATTTCCTTGGTCGAAAAACAGGAAACTGACCTGGAATGATTTTAATGGAAAGCCTGTGAAAACAATGTCTGCCGCCGCTTTGACCTATACAGATATCCAGATGAGCGCCTCGTTTGTTAATGGAAAAGCTTCCATAGAAGTGAAAAATTATTTTGATTCAAAATTGTCCTGGTCAAAAGATAAAACTTCGCTTCAACTGCTCGCGCATGAACAATTACACTTTGATATTACAGAATTATATACGCGTATCATCCGGAAGAGATTGAATGAAATTGTAAGCGAACAAACAATCCGTGATGGTACAATTAATTCCGAGTCGTCCAAATTGTTGAAAGAATGGCGGGCGTTTCAATTGAAGTATGATGAAGAAACAAATCATGGAGTTCTGTTGGATAAACAGAAAGCCTGGGAAACAAAAGTAGCAGGAATGCTTGCAAACTGATTTCAACAAATATTTATTACATGAATTTCTGGCAGCAAACATATATTAAACGAGCTTTGAATGTTCATACTGTTCTTGTTTTTTTATTCATTTTCTCATATGTATTTCCGGCTGCCGCTTTAGAACCTATACAGATAACGGATTCTACAGGTATTGTACATATTGACAGTAGTTTTTCAAGGTTATGGAATCCAGTGAATAAAACAGAGCATCGCTTATCGACAAAATATTTCACAAATAAGAAAAAAGATTTTAGTTATTGGTATACGTTTAAAATTCATAATGCAACAGCGGAAAATATAAACTGGTATCTGGTTTCGTATAATTTTACCCTGAATGAAATTGATTTTGTAGAAGTTCAAAATGGCGTTGAAAAGATTACCACATTCAGAAATAATCAAAGTTTATATGATCGTTTGATCGAGCATAAGCAGCCGGTATTCAGCGTCAGTATTAAGCCCAATGAAACAAAGCAATATTTTATCCGCCTGAAGAATAGTTCTTCTTTTTATTATGAGTTTGCACTTTATTCTTCAGAAAAATTCGCTTCGTCGTTTTTAAAAGAAAACTTAGAGTTCGGTCTCTTTTACGGGTTCATGCTTTTTGTATTGATCTATAATATTTTTTATTACACGATCCTGAAAGAAAAAGTAGTTTTATATTATTGTTTATTTATTCTTTCACAGATCATTCATATGGCTTACCGGGATGGTACCGGATTCTTTTTAACCCCATATTATACGGAATATTCAGAGATCTTTAAAAATATAGCGCGTACTGCCTTGGCCGTATTTTTATTGTTGTATACATATTATTATTTCAAAGCATCGCTGAACAAAAGAATATTCAAGCTGGTTAAAGCAGTTATTTTCCTGCGGCTTATTTACGCTGTTGTAATGTATCAGGATAATACTCTTATGACGTTTCATTTTGAATTGTTTGCATTGTTGTTTTGTTCTGCAGTCGCTATTTATTCATATAAGAAGAATAATTCTGATTCAAAATTCATGATTGTAGGATTGGTGCTTTTGACAATATCTTATATCATTTATTATTTATCTGTTGTTGCATTCAGCAGTATAAGCGGTTTCGGATTTTTTGCCTTGTACTATGGAATTGCCTGTGAAAGTATTTTTATGACACTGGCTCTTACCGAACGTTTCAAGCGGATCAAGCTTGAGAATACCTTGACGATACAAATGAATAACAAACTGGAATTGGAAGTACAGCGAAGAACTTACCAGATCGAAGAAAAAAATAAACAGTTGGAAGAAAAGTCAGAAGAACTGAATTTGTTTTTATACAGTGCTTCTCATGATCTGAGAGGCCCGCTACGTACTATTGACGGCTTATGTAATCTGGGCCTGACAGATGATGCAAGTGATAAAAAACAATTGTTTGAATTGATAAAAAAGAAGTTGTCGAATCTGGAATCAAATATTTCCGATTTAAACTCCGTTACAAAAATTCAAAACCAGATATTACCGCAGTCAGAAATTAATTTTGATTTGATTCATGCCAATATTGTTGAGCGCTTTGTAAGCACAACCGGCTTGCAGCATGTTGAGATTGTTTATCAGAATCTGCTTGATAAACCGTTTGAGTCAGATAATTTTTCGATCAAATCCATCTACCAGAATATATTCGAAAATGCATTAAAGTACCGAGACAGAAAAAGAAATCTGCATGTAGAAATCCGCATTGAAGAGTTGGACAATAATATCCGGATCAGTTTTAAAGACAATGGTCTGGGCATACCGGAATCTATCTTGCCAAAGATCTTTAATATGTTTTACCGTGGGAATACAGAATCCAAGGACGATACCGGTTTAGGCTTGTACATTGTAAAGAAGGCCGTTGTTAAACTGGGCGGCACCATTGATGTAAGCAGTAAAGTAGGTGAGGGGACTGAATTTATTATTATACTTCCGCGGGTTTAACGGAATTATATTTCCTCCAAATAAATCATTCTGGAAGTACCTAAGGCTTCAAATTCAACGGTTAAACAATTTGTTTTCCCAGACATTTTATCACACTGTGCGCCGGGCGTGAGGTAATAGTAAAAGATTTTTTTTCCACGTTCGCTGTACGATACGCGGTTGGCTTTTCCCAGTGTATGAAAGAAAAAAGCATCCGTTTTATCCAGTAATTCATCTTTACGTTGCTCAATTACAGGGATTAGAGATTTTCTGTATCCATCGCAACCTTTATAATCTTTTTTCCAGTCTGATGTTTTGATCCAGCTGATTTCGTTTCTGTTACAGGATACAAGCAGGCTTGCAGCACTTATTGCCAGCAGGAGGTAAAATTTCTTAGTTTTCCACATGAGATAGATTCGAAAGTTATAATTGAGTAAATTTAGTATTCGATTTAAGGTATTTCCAAAGAAATGGCAAAAGATATTACTAATAATTCATCCGAAGATCAATCTGAAAACGAACACATACATGATGTAGTGCATGTTAACGGTTTATATGAAAACTGGTTTTTGGAATATGCGTCTTACGTTATTCTGGAACGTGCGGTTCCACATATTAACGATGGATTAAAACCTGTTCAACGAAGAATCCTTCATGCGATGAAAGTGATGGATGACGGCAGGTTTAATAAGATTGCCAATGTCATTGGATCTACCATGCAGTATCACCCACATGGTGATGCATCCATCGGAGATGCCATCGTAAACATGGGGCAGAAAGACCTGCTGATCGAACCACAGGGAAACTGGGGGGATATCCGTACCGGAGATAGTGCTGCTGCTCCGCGATACATTGAAGGACGTTTATCCAAATTTGCGTTGGATGTTGTGTTCAATGAAGATACTACCGAATGGCAGGCATCCTATGACGGTCGTAAAAAAGAGCCGATTACATTGCCCGTTAAATTTCCATTGCTGCTTGCACAGGGTGTTGAAGGTATCGCAGTAGGTTTGTCGACTAAAGTATTACCGCACAACTTCTGTGAGCTGATCGAAGCTTCTATTGCTGTTCTTAAAAATAAGAAATTTGAAATCTATCCGGATTTTGCAACCGGAGGATTTATTGATGTTACCAATTACAATGAAGGTCAGAAAGGAAGCCGTGTGCGCGTGCGTGCGCGTATTGAAGAACTTGATAAAAAGACCCTGGTCATCAAAGATATTCCATTCGGAACAACTACCACTTCACTGATTGAATCCATTGTCAAAGCTAATGACACAGGAAAGATTAAAATCAAGAAAGTCGTTGATAACACAGCTAAGGAAGTTGAGATTCAGGTACAATTGCTTCCGGGTACAGATCCGGGTATTACCATTGATGCCTTGTATGCCTTTACGGAATGCGAAAGTTCTATTTCTCCCAATGCTTGTGTGATTGTTGATGAAAAGCCAAGCTTCCTGAGCGTGCATGAAATTCTGCGTATCTGCACACGCCAGACAGTAGATTTACTAAGACAGGAACTGGAGATCCGCAGAAATGAATTGCAGGAGAAAATTTTATTTTCTTCCCTTGAAAAAATATTCATCGAAAACAGAATATACCGTAAAATTGAGGATTGCGAAACCTGGGAAGATGTTCTTCTGACCATTGACAAAGGTTTGAATCCATATAAAAAGCAGTTCTACAGAACCATTACCACAGACGATATTGTCCGTTTAACGGAGATCCGGATCAAGCGCATCTCAAAATTTGATTCATTCAAAGCCGATGAATTGATGCGTGGTTATTCCAATGAGCTTGCAAAAGTTGAACACAACCTGGCTAATATCATTGATTACTCTATCGCTTACTATGCTGAACTATTGAAAAAATATGGTAAAGGCAGAGAGCGTAAAACAGAGATCAAAACATTTGATGTGATCAATGCAACGGTTGTTGCAGCAAACAACCAGAAACTATACATCAATCGGGCTGAAGGCTTTATCGGCTTTGGTTTGAAAAAGGATGAATATGTTTGCGACTGTTCGGATATCGATGATGTAATCGTTTTCCGTCGTGATGGAATTTGTGTCGTTAAAAAGATTGGAGAAAAAGTGTTCGTTGGAAAAGATATTTTATACGCAGGTATTTTCAGAAAAGGAGATGAGCGTATGGTATACAACCTGATCTCCCTGGATGGCGCCAGTGGTAATACCATGGTGAAACGCTTCAATGTACTTGGTGTTACCCGTGAAAAAGAATATCCACTGGTTAAAGCGAATAAAGCATCAAAGATATTATACTTTTCAGCGAATCCGAATGGAGAAGCTGAAACGGTTACTGTTACGCTGACACCTTCGACAAAAGCGAAAATCAAAGTCTTTGATTTTGATTTCAGCGAAGTGGAAATTAAAGGAAGAGATACACAAGGAAATATCCTTACTAAATATCCGGTTAAAAAAATCGCCTTTAAAACAGCAGGGGAATCAACACTTTCCGGAACTGAAATCTGGTATGATGATACCGTAGGTCGTTTAAATACCGACAGTAAAGGTAAATTGATTGGTACCTTCTCACCGGAAGAAAAAATTCTGGCTATTTATAAAGACGGCAATTATGAAGTTACAGGCTTTGAGCTGACCAACCGTTATGATGCTGATCAGCTGCTTTTCATAGAAAAGTACAATCCTGAAAGCATTATTTCAGCCTTGTATCTGGATGTTCCGTCTAAAACATATTACATTAAGCGATTCAAACTGGAGACAACAACTGTCAGCAAACGTTTTGCATTTATTCCGGAAGGAAAAGGTAATCATGTATTGTTTGTTTCAACCGATAACAAGCCTAAAATCAAGATTGATTTTGCAAAAGGCAAATATGTGACAAACCCTACCATGATTGTTTCCATGGATGAGTTTTCAGAAGTAAAAGGTTGGAAATCAATAGGAAGCAAGCTCGGAACAAATAAAATCAACTCTATATCCCGCCTGGAAGCAAAAACTGCTGTGGATAAATCGAAAAAGGACGATGGATACGCCGCGGGATCTACAATTGAATTGAATTTTAATTAGTAAATCATAGTTAATACTAAACCTTTAAAAAAGGTAACCGTATAACTGGATATACTAACTTGAGCGAGAAAAGTATGAAAATAGAAGAAAAAATCAATACCAGATTAACGCAATTAGGTTATGTACCCCAAACAGCCGCTATTGCTTTCGATATTTTCCTTAAAAGCCTTAAACCTGAGGAAACTATTCTGTATTTTTTGGAAGGTTCTATTAAGAATACGATTGGATTCATTGTTACCACAGACCAGCGCGTGTACTATGTAGGAATAGGCAGGCACGGCGATCCGTTTATTGAAAGTTTGAAATATAGTGAGATAACCGGAATCACCGTAAGAGAAGAAACATTACTGCCATCTTCGGAAATCACTGTGCATACAACGTCGAAGTTCAACGACATTAAGGTCAAAGGCTGCGACGCGCATAATGCCGCTGAGTACAAGGAATTAATTGATCTGTTAACAAATAGGCCCAAAGATTAATTGCGTTTTATGATTGAATGAGCCCTTTTTTTTCTAATTTTATGTAACTCTGTATAAAATTAGTCATTCAATAGAAATTCAAGTTGGCAGATATATTTTTCAAGGCATTGTTTAAGAGGATATCTAAACTAAAAAAACATCTGTTTAGCGATCACTTAGAATGTTTTTATAAAAAGTATTTTTTTGTTACCCTCTTGCTGTTTTCTTTTTGTTATCCGGATCTGTTTGCGCAAAGCATTACAGTTAAAGGAACCGTGCAGGACTCTCTATCCAAAGATTCAATCCCTTTTGCGACCATCTACATCAAAGGTACAGCTTTTGGTACAGCATCCTATGATGACGGGACCTTTGAATTAGAGCTGCCTTCTTACCAAGATTCATTATGGGTTAGCAGCATGGGGTATGCAACCAAAGTTATACCATTACCCAGAAATAAATCTACAATTGTATTGACTGTTCTTCTCAGTGAAGAATTTACCGGAGAAGAAATTGTCATTACTCCGCGTGAAAATCCTGCTTATCGTATTTTACGGTCTGTGGTTGATCATAAAAGTGCAAACGATAAACGTAAGCTCAGCGGCTATGAATATGAAACGTATAACCGCACAGAGATTTATGTGAACAATATCAGCGACGAACTGCGTGAAAAGAAAATTATGCAGCAGGTTGCCGGCGTGCTCGACAGTATGAAAGGACTGCAGGATGCTGACGGTAAACCGATGATTCCGGTGTTGATGTCTGAAACTGTTTCTGATTATTATTACAGAACCAATCCAACGGTATCCAAAGAAGTCATAAAAGCCGTAAAGGTTGAAGGTATAGGTATGGATGATGGGAGTCTGCTGTCACAGGTATTGGGTTCAACATTCCAGGAATATAATTTTTATCAAAATTATCTGAACATTCTTGGCAAGGATTTTATTTCACCGATCAGTGATAGCTGGCATATTTTCTATGAATATGAATTGATCGATAGCATGTACATTGATTCCCTGTGGTGTTATGAAATCAATTTCAAGCCACGTCAGGAAAAGGATCTGGCCTTTACCGGCACCATGTGGATTGCTGATAGCACTTTTGCCTTGCGTAAAATTGATGCATCTATATCCAGAGAAGCAAACCTGAATTACATAGATAAGATTTTCTTTAAACAGGATTTGCTCCAGACCTCAGAAGGAGCATGGTTGCCATCGTCCCTTCATATTACGCTTGACTTGCAGGATCTCGGTAAACAAGTCCCTAGTATGGTGGCTACTTTTTACTCCAACATTCAGGATCCGGTTGTCAATAAACCAAGAGCTAATTCTTTTTTTGATCAGCGTATAGAAGTAAAGGAAGATGCGCAGGAGCGTGATGAAGCCTTCTGGAATACAATCTATCAGGATACAACAAGAAAAACAGATCCAATGGTGTACAAAATGATTGATACACTCCGCAACCTGCCTATTATTAAAAGTTATATCGAGATACTGGATATAGCAATCAATGGATATAAAAAAGTGGGTAAGGTTGATATCGGTCCGTACCTGACCTGCTATTCATACAATAACATTGAAGGCAACCGTTTTCAGTTGGGCTTCAGAACCAATACGGACTTCAGCAAGAAAGTAATATTGAAAGGTTTTGTAGGATATGGTGCCAGAGACAATCGTTT
>NZ_JBQCDF010000199.1:0-8922 GCF_051961495.1 Cytophaga sp.
AACTGTTTCCGCTGATTTTTGCACTGCCGGTAACTTCTTTTATTTTGCTTTTTCCATAGAACCGTAACAGTTCCTGTTTCTCTTCATCATTGCCCCGTTGAAAGATGCGTTCAATAACAGCTCTGTAGTGTTTCTGCCAATCAATTTTATTGATATCGGTATCCCAAAAAAGGATCTTCCGGATAATTGTAAAATCAGGGTGATTCTGTGCGTTGATCTTTTGCTTTTCCTGTTCTATTTCATAGTACGCCTGAAGAAGATGCATAGTACCTTCCTCCAGATCTAATGCCTTATCTATTTTAAGAGACAAGGCTGTGGTCATTCCACGTTTGCCCTTTGTGATATCGTTCAGCGTTTGAGGATATTCATTAAGAGAAAGTGCAAAAGGGGCTTTTTTCAGATTTCTCTTGGCAAGTTCACGCTCTAAAATGGCACCGGGATGAATACCTTTATATTTCTCTATTAGCGTTTTCATATAGTAAATATAAACAAATTTGTTTATTATTTATTGTTTATGGATTATTATTTAAATAATTGATTATTAATTAAAAAGGTTCAATATTGAAGGTTTTTAATTAAAAATATGCAGATGGGGTCGTGGGTTCGAACCCCATCATTTACCCGCATCAAAAAAGCCTTCAATTTTAAAAATTGAAGGCTTTTTTATTTGATCCTTAATGGTGTTTCGGACCTTCATAAAGCGAAAGCTATAGGGTACAGTCTTTTGCTTGCAAAAGATTATGATAGCATTGAAGGTCTAAACTTGTACTAAGGGGAAGTGAAGCAGGAGCAAGACTATCTAAATTAAAGAGCTATTCTGTATGCTTATTTTTACAATGATTATTATTTTAAATTTAATTTTGAAGGATAATAATATTGCTTGAGAAATAATTTTTTAGAATCATGATAGGAAACAACCGCACCTAATTTGTACATGATATAAATATAGCACCATGCAAAATCTAATTGATAACTGAGAAATCCCGCGCGCGCGCTACCCGGAAACAAATGGTGATTATTATGCCATTCTCCGGATGTCAGTCCAGGTCTTAGCTGATTTATAGACAAGTCTTTTCTGTTATAATCTACTCCATCTTTTCGCTCATCCTTTCCTTTGCCATGTCCTGTATAATTAAAGCCTCTAACGCCTATTACCCATGCCATAGCTCCGGTGAATAAAGCGCATGCTAATGAATGGCCACCAACGAGGTATAATAGAATGTACCAGAATGACCAATTGAAAATCCACAGTATGATTGTGTACAATGGATTTGTGACAGAGCCCCATTTCTTATATTTTGAATAACTGTTGATTTTTATTCCTGTATGACTTAAAAAAGTAACTACTTTGGAATAGTCTTTTTCATCCAGTGTTTTAGAAGTCTGTTGATGATTGGTGTCGGCGAGGAAACAGTAAAGAAAACCGCCTTGAGCATTATAAGGGTCGCCAGGCAGATCTGATTTGGCATGGTGTACATGATGCGAAATAACGTATACTTCTTCAGGAATCATTTTGATCACCAGATTCTGAGTGATAAGCATCCACAGTTTATTACGAAATTTAAAAGCTTTGTGCGTGCAGTAACGATGGTACCAGATCGTACCATGAGTGCTCATGATAACCATAGCATAAAAGAACCCTAATGCTAGAAACCAGACATTGAAATGTTTGGTAAAGAAAATAACAGGAAATGGTATCATCAATAATACCCACAACCAACCGGTTATAGCCAGCCAGTTTTTTCTTGATTTGAAAATATTAATGCGTTTTGTCCACTCGGATAAAATTCTTGCAGAAGATGGTTTAATCAAATCACCATTGCTGTTCATCCATCCATATGAAGGAGGATCTAATACACGATCGATAAATGTCATTCAGTTGTTTTAAAATTGTTAATTATTATTTGTGAAGAAAAGGGACAGCGTATTCAGATTGGAATTTCTTCTTAAAAATTAACACTTACCGTGGATAGTGGTATTAAGGAGGGCCTGTATTGACTATATCAATGCTTCTATGTACTTAACGTAAGAAAAAAGATAATGTTGTGCTTTCAGCCACATATAACACTTTGCAGGCGTTTTATAAAATATACACGATATAAATAGGTTTGTCCGGAATTAAACGTCATCTTGCAGTGCAAAAAAGACATTGCTCAACTTTTTACCTGCTCTTCTAATAGAATTTCCTGTTTCTTGTTGTTTTGTGCACTTCACGCGAATGAATACATACGTATTCAACTAATAATTATTATTTATTTTATAAAAAAGAAACATGCAAAAAGGCATCGTAAAATTTTACAATAGCTCAAAAGGTTTTGGGTTTATTAAGCCGGAAGATTTAAACGAAGATATCTTCGTTCACTCCTCAGGCCTTATTGATAATGTACGTGAGAACGATCAGGTTACATTTGAAGTTGAAAACGGCAAGAAAGGAATGAATGCGATAAACGTAACATTACTTTAGTAGTAATTTATCATTCATGTTGTTCAAGCATAACCACCTCTATGGTGGTTATGCTGTTTTATAGATAATTATTTTTCTGCACCGGACGACATCCTATTGCTATATAGTTATTGTCTGGTACTTACAAAATTTATACTCAATAGACATAAATTGTAGAACAAGCTAATAATCTTTTAAATGAATATGCCTGCAGCAAGCTTATCCAAGTCTCCAAAAACGTTGAAGTCAATCAGCTGAGCGCAAAGGAAATTTCAATGTAGATCAATTTGTCCCGTAACCTAAGATATTCGCAAATATATAGCAGAATTAGTGCTTTGATTACTTTGTGAATTTAGTATTCTGGCTGAAATACAAGCTTTGTAATTATAAGGCGTTTGCTTATAGCAGCATCGCATTTATTTTGTATTTAATATTCAGATAAATAATATTTTAAGTCACTCAATATCCTGATGTCCTGATAAATTGGTTCAACATTTCAACATCTTTCCACCCGCATTAAAAATCCCTTCAATTTGATAATTGAAGGGATTTTTGTTTTAAATCAATACAAAGAATAAACTAGTTATGAGTTCAGTCAGATGGGATTATTTCTGTTTGTATTGAAGGTACCAAAGCTCGTTCTGTTTCATGAATTTCATTGCTGGTTTTGAATTATTGTCACAAGCTAGTTTCAGCCAATAGGTTGCCTGTTTGTAATTTTGCATAGATCCTTTCTGAAAATAACACAAGAAGAGCCCGTACTGAGCATCCGCATAGCCTTGACTGGCTGCTTTTTCATACCATATGGCTGCTTCGTGGTAATCTTGTTTTACGCCGGTACCAGTAAGATAATTTTCAGCTATGCAATACTGTGCCTGCATAAATCCTTGTTCTGCAGATTTTTTATACCAATAAAAAGATTTTTTATCATTTGGTTTATGATATAAATGTTCACGACTTGAATAGATTAATCCTAAATTGTATTGAGCCCTGCTATAATTTTTTTCTGCTGCCTTAGTGGTCCAGAAAATAGCAGAATCTATATTTTCCTGAACTCCTTTTCCATTGAGATAGCAATACCCCAGATTGTTCATACCAGGTGCATAATTTTGGTCTGCCGCTTTTCGATACCAACACACTGCTTTTGTATAGTCTGTTTCAAAACCATTGCCTTCCAGATAACGGTTGCCTGTTTTATTTTCTGCTAAAGAATCACCCTGAAGGGCAGCCTGAAGGTACCAGTATGCGGCCTGAACCGAATCACGGTTGATGATTATGCCATCATCAAAACTTTCGGCAAGTAAACGCTGTGCTTTTATACTTTTGGATTCAGCTGCCTGTGTATACCAGCGTATAGCCCGAATAGTATCTTTTATATTCTTATCAGTAGCATATAATATGCCCAGATTCGTCATAGCATTCACGTAACCTTTTTCCGCGGCCATGGTATACCAATACACAGCACTATCCTTGTTCATAGTAATGCCAATGCCATTAGCATAATAGTATGCCAGATCAAATTGCGCATCGCTTACTTCTTGTTGTGCAGCCAGTTTGTACCAGTAAATAGCTTGTTTTTCGTCTTTCACCGTACCACGACCATTCATATAACAATAGCCTGTGATGTATTGCGCCTGATCGTATTGCTGCAGGGCTGCCTGATGATACCAATAAAACATTTGCTCATCATCGGCTTTAACGCCACAGCCATTGGCGTAACAACGCCCAAGGCTATATTGGGCAACCATATTACCCTGTCTGGCAGCTTTGGAATATAACTCAAAAGCCTTGTTGTAATCTTTGGGTACTACAGTACCTGTTTCATAGTAATAACCAATGCTTGTCTGCGCATCTGCATCTTCCTGTCCGGCAGCTTTTGTATACCATACAAGCGCAAGTTCTTTGTTTATGTTCACTCCTTTACCCTGGTCATAACATGTGCCAAGCCGGTATTGCGCTGTTGCATAATTTTTTTCGGCGGCCATGGTATAATAATAAATTGCACTGTCATAATTCTGCGCTACTCCAAGCCCTTTTTCATAGAACCAGCCTAAGTGCGATATAGCCTGCGGATAGTTCTGTGCTGCGGATAAGGTATACCAATATGCAGCTTTGGCGTTGTTTTGCTCAGTACCTATTGCATATTCGTAACAACGTGCGAGATAGTATTCCCCACGCTTATTATGTTGTGAGGCAGATTGATTGTACCAAAAAAATGCAAGAGCAGAATCGATTTTCGTACCTTTCCCGTGTTCATAATAACCTCCCAGTATATATTGCGCACGGCTGTCGCCTTCTTTGGCTTTTGAACCAGCATCTTCAATGGTAAGAGTATCGTTTGTTTGCGCAATTGCATTGCAAAAACTGAATATGAAAAATACAGAATAAAAAAACACTTTCATGATTATCGAAATTAGTATCATAACAAGATGATCACTTATTCTGAAAAAAATCTGAAGATCTTTTTATTGCAGATTTGCTTAATTCCAAATCATAACTACATCAGCGTATGAACTGAAATTGTTGGTGTAAAAGCCAAAGCTGAATTGAAAAATTTTAAAAAAGATCTTAAACTTTTCTCGTTAAGCATTCGGCTCAATTTTCAGCAGCCTGAAAAACTCCTCCTCTTCAAACTCCTTTACCGCACCGGGTTTTAAATCGCCCAGTTGCATATTTTCTATGGAAACACGGATAAGGCGCTGGCAGCGGTGGTTAACCGCTAATACCATTTTACGTACCTGATGAAATTTGCCTTCCGTAAGCGTTAATAGCAGCCATGTATGCGGATATTGTTCCCGCTGGTCTGATGCATAGGGGTATATAGCTGTCGCATCTTTGACAATGGATGCCTCGCAGGGTGATGAGACATATTCTGTACCACCCTTCACACGAATGGAAATGCCCGAACGGATCTGTTGGAGAGTTTCCTCAGAAACACTATTTTTTACCATTACCAGATAGGTGCGGTTGTGTTTTTCAGGCCCAAGGAAAAGTAAACGCGTAACTTTTTTATTAGTGGTTAAAAGCAGCAAACCTTCAGATTCATTATCCAGCCTGCCAATGGCATGTGTACCTTCGGGAAAATTAAAGTTCAAACTGCCTAATAAATTCACATCGTCTTTGCTGATAAACTGAGAAACCATGTTGTATGGTTTGTTGATCATAAAATAACGATTCTGTTTAGTAGGCATGATAAATGAATAATGAAAACTAAATATAAATACTATCGTAAAGGAAGACAAATGGCATGAATTCCAATGTGAAATTATTTAGCAGCAGAGGGTAAGAATATGGGTCAGATCCTGAAAAAACGGCCGAATCGTCATCGGATTGATGTTCTGATGAAGGTATTTAACAAATACAGTAAGGATAATCGGTTGCAAATTTGAGTGTTATATAAATTGTAGTATATTTAATTTCTTTGGTGGAGTTCAGAAACCACGTTAAAAAACGAGGCGCTTCCGAAAAGCCAGAAGAGTAGGGAAAATAAACTTTTAACTTTTATACACTATGAATTGGTATTTAGCAGTATTGAAAAAGTATGCCGTATTTTCGGGCAGAGCCAGACGTCAGGAATACTGGATGTTTGTTTTGTTTAATATTTTATTTGCAATTGCGGCAGTTATTTTGGACAATGTTTTAGGCTTGGCTTCTCCACAATTAGGTTATGGTCCGCTTTATGGCTTGTATGCATTGGCTCTTTTCATTCCCGGATTGGCTGCAGGTGTAAGACGTTTACACGATACAGGTAAATCAGGCTGGTTCTTTTTCATCGTTTTAATTCCTTTGGTAGGGCCTATATGGTTAATTATCGTATTGGCAACTGAAGGTCAAAAAGGTTCAAACGAATACGGTCCGGATCCTAAAGATCCATCATCGACAGAAGGTTCTGGAGCCGCTCTGGATAGCAATATTTAATTTTAACAAAAGCCCATCAATTGTGATGGGCTTTGTTTTTTTCTGGTGTTAAAATAAAAATGTAATACTTCCTTTTAAATAAAAAAGAGTTCCCGGAGTGAAGTGGATTTCTGTTACAGGAGTTGTTTCACTTTTCAATTGTGACTCTGTCGCAAACTGCGCTTCTTTCCATTTCTGATCGAAAAGATTTTCAGCAGTTATTCCAAATAATAAACTCTTCCATTGATAATTTACAACAGCATCCATTATGAAGTAGCCTGAGGCTACTATGGTATAATCTTCATTGGCTGCCCGTTTCCCAAGGTAGCGATATCTTAAGCTTGCACTCCAGTTGTTTTGTTTTATAGCTAATCCACCTGTGCTGGTGATGGTTGGTGCCAGCGGCACATAATTCTGATCTTCCGGTAGGTTGGTGTAGCGTGGTTTAGCAAGGTTGATATCCATATCAGCATATAACCATTTTAATAGCTGGTATCTGAAACTCATATCAATTCCAACTCGTCTGGTGCTGCCGCTTGGCTCTAACAGCCCGTCATCACCTACATATACATACTCCGATTGCAGGTACATATACCATAAAGCAACATTCATAAATAATTTATCCGCTATTTTAATATTTGTACCCAGGTCAACAGATTTTGCTCTGGGTAAGCTCGACTGGTTTGTTCTATAAACAGAAACCCGTGTATCATTCGAATGGAATCCATAACCGCCGCTTGTGTATAATTGAATGTTAGGCGTGAGTTTATAATAGATATTCATCTTAGGGCTCAGGATGCCTTGTCCGCGGCGTGCGGATGAAGTATCGTCCAGCATGCTTTTGTATGCAAAGAAAAGATAGTCATACCGCAGTCCGGCGTTCAGGGTAATACGAGCTGATAGCAGCAAGCTTGCGTCCGCAAACCCATTCAGGTTATGTTCTTCAATAGAACCTTTTTTTACATCATTCAGAAATGCACGTTTTTCTACATGCGCCAATCCGATGCTGTTGATCCGGTCACCTCTGTAGCCCAGGCCAATGTTTGTTTTAACTGTTTTGCCAGATAATATATAATCATTTGCAAGAGATGAATTGAATCCTGATACTGTTCGTTTTTCATATTGATGAATTTCATCGCCACGTGCGGTATCATCTTTATAAAATGTAAAATTGGAAAACAGGTCAAAGCTGTATTGACTTAGAAAAAACTGATTGGTAATCGTACCCAATTTTCCGGCAGAAGTAGTAAGTTTTAGAATAGCATTACTGCGACTTGTATTTCCTCCTTCACTTGGATCAATAGAGCCGAACCGGGTAATAGAACCATTACGAATAGCCCGCTCCGGAACTTGTCCTGAAGCATCCCAGCGACTACTGAATGAAGATATACTTGCGGTAAAAAAAGTGTTTTTAGATATGATGCCATGGTACTTGCCAAATACATTGAAACGGTTAAAATGTTGCGGCTGCTCAAAAAAACCTTTTGTATAAAAAGCTTCCGAGGCGATATAGGCACTGTGCTTTGCTTCAGTTGTATCTTTATCGGGGATCAGGTTCAGCATTACTAAACCCCGGTAGGTATTGAATCTTCCCAGTTCAAACTTTATTTTATTTTCAGGCAGGAAATTTTTCGTTTGAAACTGTACTGCGCCAGCGGTATTAAAATCACCAACAGCAGCATCATAACATCCTTTCTGAAATTTAATATGATCAACCGTTTCAGGAATGACGAAATGCAGATCGGCATAACCTTGTCCGTGTGCATGCGACACCATATTCACAGGCATATCATCGACCGACACTGCAACATCGGTGCCATGGTCAACATCAAAGCCCCGCAGGAATAATTGCTCTGCCTTACCGCCGCCGGCATGCTGGGCAATAAATAAGCCAGGTACCATGCGTAACAGATCCTGTGTGGTATTAACAGGTCTTAATTTAAAATCAATGGAATTGATTGTTGTGAATGCGACCTCGCTTCTCGCAGCTATGATAATTGCAGGTATTTCTACCGATGTTTCCTGCAGCGAAAGAATACAATAATGTTTCTGTGCTTCGTTTAATTCAATGGTATCCTTTGTAGATTCAAAACCCAACGAATGAATCAATAAATAATAGGTTCCTGCAGGTAAAGCCTTGAATTCAAATCTGCCTTCGATATCGGTATAGGTAATCTGATTGTAAGCATTGCTCAGTTGTACGTAGGCATTCTGTATAGGTATTTGTGTGTGTGCAGTCACTACTTTCCCCTGGATGCTGCTTTGAGCTAGCAACACCTGGCAAAGCAATAGCTGCAACACGATCAGATATATTCTCATGTTGCAATGTTCAGATTAAATAAAATGAATAGCGCTATTGGATCACTTCTTAAAAAGAGGATTCAATAAGATTCATACATACATTTGAGCGTTATGTATTATGCCTGCTGCGGCGGCTGAAAAGGAGGGAAAGGAAAATAGGTGATCGAAGTAAATAAATAAAAAGAGTAAAGCCTGCTACGAAATGGTTTCATGCATTGCTGAACGGCGTAATCCGGATCAGCTTGAATGAACAAGTCTATTTTAAGGTCAAGCTTTATGGG
>NZ_JBQCDF010000200.1:0-5310 GCF_051961495.1 Cytophaga sp.
CACTTGTTCTTAAATTCTGTTGTAGATTTTTTATATCAAAAAACAGAATTTATATGAAGATTCACATCGGTTGCTCGGGCTATAATTATAAAGAGTGGAAGGATGTATTTTATCCGCAGGGTCTGCCGCAAAGCAAGTGGCTCCAGTATTATGCAGAGCAATATGATACCGTAGAAATTAATGCCAGCTTTTATCGTTTTCCGACAAGTAAATCATTAAAAAGCTGGTATGAAAAAACTCCTTCGCATTTTCGTTTTTCATTAAAAGCGAATAATCAGATCACTCATTATAAAAAATTCAATGGCACAAAATCATTGGTCAAAGAATTATATACTGTCGCTGCTGAAGGGTTGCGGGATAAACTGGATTGCATACTTTTTCAACTGCCTCCGGGTTTGAAATATTCATTTGAATCGCTGGAACGAATTATTGATCAGCTTGATCCTTCTTTTAAGAATGTATTGGAGTTCCGCGATGCGGGCTGGTGGAATCCGGTCGTATATAATACATTGAAATCAAATAAGATTGTGTTTTGCATTTCCAGTTATCCTGGCTTACCGGAAGATTTTATTGTTACTGCAGATACCGCTTACATCCGTCTGCATGGTAAGCCTGAATTGTATAAATCAAATTATTCAAACGCAGAATTACTTGCATTGAGTGATTCGATAACAGAGTCAGCAGTTAAAAATGCTTTTGTTTATTTTGATAATACCTGGAGTGGTAACGCTATACAGAATGCAAAAACGTTGAAACAAATGATGCACCTAAAACAGTATGAATTATGAGAACAATCTGGACCGGAGCCATCGGATTTGGCCTGGTAAATATACCTGTAAAATTATTCAGCGCTACACATGAGAGCAGACTTGATCTGGACATGCTGGATAAGAAAGATCATTCGAATATAAAGTTCCAGCGCGTAAATGAAAAAACAGGTAAAGAAGTTGCCTGGGAAAATATCGTGAAAGGATATAAGGTTGACGATGAATATGTAATTCTCGATGAAAAGGATTTTGAAAAAGCCAATGCTAAAAAAACAAAAACGATTGAGATCTTACAGTTCGTCATGGAAGATGAAATTGATTCGGTCTATTTTGAAACCCCTTACTACATACAACCAGATAAATCCGGAGCCCGTGCCTATGCTTTGTTGCGTGAGGCTTTACGGAAGTCGAAGAAAGTTGCTGTAGCAAATTATGTATTGCGGAATAAAGAAGCGTTGGCAATTTTAAAACCTATAGGAGATGTCATTGTATTGAATAAAATCCGCTTTCAGGAAGAGATTCTGGATGCTGACGATTTGGACCTGCCGGCAAAAAGCCAGATCAAAGAAGGAGAAATGAAAATGGCGCTTACGCTTATTGACCAGCTCACAGAAAAATTCGACATATCAAAATACAAAGATACATACACTACCGAATTATTAAAGCTGATAAAAGCCAAGGCTAAAGGTGTAGCTACCAAAACGAAGTCTGTTTCAGCTAAGCCAACGGCGACCAAAGATCTCATGGCGCAACTGAAGGCTAGTCTGCAACCGGTAAGGAGAACGGCCGCAAGATAATTATGAATGAATTTTTAACTACGAGTATTTATGGCACTGGAAACCTATAAAGCAAAACGTAATTTCAGACAGACTCCCGAACCGGCTGGTAAGAAGAAAGCCGCAACCAACGAACTAAAGTTTGTGATACAACGCCATGCCGCTTCTCATCTGCATTATGATTTCAGACTTGAAATGGAAGGTGTGCTGAAAAGCTGGGCCGTTCCTAAAGGTCCCTCACTGAACCCGGAAGATAAAAGACTGGCCATGATGGTGGAAGATCACCCTTTTGAATACCGTAAGTTTCATGGTGTTATCCCTGAAGGAAATTATGGTGCCGGAATTGTGGAGATCTGGGATGAAGGCACATATCATGCCATTGGAAGTACTGACCGTAAAACAAGTGAAAAGGAATTACTGGCAGAACTTAAAAAAGGAAGTTTGAAGTTTGTTTTACATGGAAAGAAACTGAAAGGTGAATTCGCATTGGTAAAAATTAAAAACAATAACTCAGCTAAAGACAATGCCTGGCTGCTGATTAAACACAAGGATGAATATGCTATAGAAGAACCATATAATAGTGAAGACCATGTACCTTCGAATTCGAAGATTATAAAAAAAGATGCTCCGGTAAAAAAGGTTACGGCCAAAAAAGCAGCAAGTAAAAAGGCTTCGGCAAAAGAGTCGCTCATTAAAAAAAAAGCTCCGCAAGCAGCAGCAAAAAAAATAAAGCAAGGTAAAGACCCGATGCCGCATGAGGTTAAACCTATGCTGGCTAAACTAAAGGATACTCCCTTTGATTCGGCGGAATGGCTGTTTGAAATTAAGTGGGATGGATACCGTGCCATTGCAGAAATTGAAAACGGGAAAGTGAATCTATATTCCAGAAATTATATTTCATTCAATCACAAATATAGACCCATCGTTGAGGCCCTTGAATCTTTTGGTCACAATGCAGTGCTGGATGGAGAGATTGTAGTGTTGAATGCTGATGGAACTTCAAGTTTTCAGGGCTTGCAGCAATACGATGAAAAGCCAAGTCCGGAACTCTATTATTGTATATTCGATATTTTATTCCTAGATGGACATGATCTCCGGAATCTGCCATTAATAGAGCGTAAGCAGCGGTTGGCCGATATCTGGCCGGATCTGCCGAATATAAAATACAGTGATCACATAGAGCAGGATGGAATCAAATTTTTAGAACTGGCTAGAAAGAATAAGCTGGAAGGCATCATGGCGAAAAAAGCAGACAGTACGTATCGTAACGGACTGCGCTCCTCGGAATGGCTTAAGATTAAAATTATACAAGCACAGGAGGCTATTATATGTGGCTTTACAGCCCCGAGAAATTCACGCAAAGATTTTGGTGCTTTGATTTTGGGTGCATACGAAAAAGGTAGGCTGGTATACATAGGCCACACTGGTGGCGGTTTTAATACTGCCTTGTTATCTTCTACATTAAAACTCATGAAGCCCTTGATACGAAAGGAATCTCCGTTTGATGTGAAAATAAAAACAAACGAAAAAGTGACCTGGGTTACTCCTAAACTGGTTTGTGAAATTGCCTTTTCAGAATGGACAAATGACGGACATATGCGGCAACCTATTTTTCAAGGCATGCGCATTGATAAGAAAGCAAGTGAAGTCGTTCGCGAATTACCAGCAGTTACAACTATTCCCGAAGATGCTATGGAAGTAAAAACAAAAAAAACGACTAAGAGCAAAACATCCACTGCAGCTAAAAGTCATGCTTCAGAAAAAAAAACAGGAACAAAAAGCTCAGGCAAAAAAGAAAGCAATGAACTGAAGGTTGGCTCGCATGTTTTAGCAATCAGTAACCGCTCAAAAATTTACTGGCCTGAAGACGGATATACGAAGGGAGATCTGGTGGATTATTATATGCAGATAGCAGATTACATATTGCCATATCTCAAAGACCGTCCGGAGTCACTCAACAGGCATCCTAATGGTATCAATGGGCCCAGTTTTTTTCAGAAAGAGATGGGAGAGACTCTTCCGGATTGGATACAATCCAAAGAAATTTTTTCGGAATCAAATGCCAAAGAGATTCGCTATATGCTTTGTCAGGACAAGGCTACATTAATCTATATGGCTAACCTGGGTTGTATTGAAATCAATCCATGGAATTCGCGTGTGCAGAAGATCGAGTGTCCCGATTATATTGTCATTGACCTGGATCCAGGCGACAATACCTTTGATGAAGTCATACAAACGGCACTTGTTGTAAAAAAAATATTGGATAAAGCCGGCGCTGAGTCGTATTGTAAAACTTCAGGTTCAACCGGTTTGCACATCTATATTCCTTTAGGCGCAAAATACGATTACGAACAAGGCAAGAATTTCGCTCATGTGATTGCTCAGTTGGCACACGACCGGTTACCTGAATTGACAAGTCTTGTTAGGAATCCGAGAGAACGCAAAAAACAGATTTATATTGATTACCTGCAAAACCGTGGCGGGCAAACCCTCGCAGCACCTTACAGTGTGCGTCCTAAACCAGGGGCCACCGTTTCAACGCCGTTGGAATGGAAAGAAGTCAAAAAAGGTTTGCATCCATCGCAATTCACAATAAAAACAATATTTAAGCGGCTTGAGAAAAAAGGAGATTTGTTTAAAGGTGTATTAGGGAAAGGTATTGACATGCGGAAGTGCCTGAAAAACCTGGAAATGTAGTGGAATTATGAATTATGAATGAAAATCCTTTAATGAGTTAGATGGAGGATTTTTATTCGTTTTAAAAGAAAAAACTTTCGGGTTGTTTTGAGACAAAAGAGCCGGAATTTTTGTTATTTGTTTATATGCCCAAATTGTATTTCAACTCCAGCTCCCGCTATGCGGATCTACCTTTGCATTATGGTAAAGTGCCACCGTGGCTTGCCCAGCGGATGACTTTGCTTGGTGGTGCAATAGTTGAATCCATTGTTCTTGAATATGGAAAATCTGCAGTGTTGAGTCGGTTAAGCGATCCGTTCTGGTTTCAGGCTTTTGGCTGTGCACTTGGTATGGACTGGCATTCGTCCGGAATTACAACATCGGTGATGGGATCATTGAAAGCAGCTGTAAATCCTAAGTTTAAAGAACTGGGTATTTATATCTGCGGCGGCAAAGGAAAGCATTCCAGACAAACTCCCGCTGAACTCCTGCAGCTGGCAGATCGTACCGGTTTGAATGGTACAGATCTTGTACATTCAAGTAAGTTGTCTGCAAAGGTTGATAATACGGCAATTCAGGATGGTTTCCAATTATACCTGCACAACTTCATTGTAACCGATGAAGGTGAGTGGGCTGTGGTGCAGCAAGGCATGAATGATGCTAACGGAATGGCGCGCCGTTATCACTGGCATTCAGAAAAGGTAATTTCCTTTGTTGAAAATCCGCATACATTTATCTACGGGAAAAATCAGGGTGAAATATTAAATCTCGCTGCAATAGAAGCCACATCAGCAAAGGCAGGTATTCTGGAGCTGGTGCATGAAAGACCTGCATTGATTTTGCCCGAAATTCAAAAAATTGTGATGCCACGGCATCACGAAGTGCGCGCTTCAAATGTAAATTTGAAACGTTTGGGAAGTGTATTGGCATTGGCGCATGAAAGTGATCTGAAAAATTTTGAGTCACTACTTCTATTGGAAGGTGTAGGGCCCAGAACCATTCAGTCACTGGCTTTAGTGAGTGAAGTCATCCATGGAACACCTTCCAGGTTTAGTGATCCTGCTCGTTTCACCTTTGCTCATGGCGGTAAA
>NZ_JBQCDF010000201.1:0-3539 GCF_051961495.1 Cytophaga sp.
ACACAGGAATTGAAATTTTGGAGCGGGCATTTCACTGCCATCCGAGTTTACTCTCTTAATCGCACCACACAGGAATTGAAATCAATGTTCTTGTGCTATTGTTGGAGTTTTTGAGGTTACTCTTAATCGCACCACACAGGAATTGAAATATGTTACAATATTACCAACCAGAACACTTCACCAGCTCTTAATCGCACCACACAGGAATTGAAATTGTTTATTTGTCAGATAAAAACGGCGGAATAAACCACTCTTAATCGCACCACACAGGAATTGAAATTGAATATCTTTATATTCAATAGGTTCACTAGACAATCTCTTAATCGCACCACACAGGAATTGAAATCAATGATGAAACGCGCGCTACGTGGGCGCCAATGTACTCTTAATCGCACCACACAGGAATTGAAATTCAACCGCCGGTTGTTGCGCCGGCCAGACGATGTAACTCTTAATCGCACCACACAGGAATTGAAATTCGGTTGAATATGTTGAGCTGAAGTGACCTGTACCACTCTTAATCGCACCACGCAGGAATTGAAATATTCAGAAGAAGGATAGCAAAGGCGCGAACCGACACTCTTAATCGCACCACACAGGAATTGAAATACAGAAGTCATAGAATGCTGCCAGTGAAGAAATCAACTCTTAATCGCACCACACAGGAATTGAAATTCAACAGCAAACTGTACTATACCTTTTGCAATGCCTTCTCTTAATCGCACCACACAGGAATTGAAATAACACACGCACCAGACGCACAAACAGCCATGCAAACTCTTAATCGCACCACACAGGAATTGAAATGGCTTAGAACATAACTACAACGGAATAGTTCAGAGCTCCGATGAAGTAGTTCGGAAGTGCAAAATTAAGACTTTGCCTGATGGGATTACAAATCTCCGGAAGTACGATCATTTTTTTGATAAGGATGAAGAGCCGGTTGTAAGCGGAGTGCACAAGCGAATGCTTGCGCCAGCAAAAGTCATCAAATGATTGTGTGGAAGCGGCTGCTTACGGTTGTTCCCGGAACAGGAACTTACGGATAATACTGATCCAGCCGGATGTCATCAGCATGCTTAAAGAGATAACCGACAGGGTTAACTGGAAAGAGAAATCATCTACGATATTCAACGTCTTGGCTACCGTGCACAACATCAGACTAAACTCCCCGATCTGGGATAACAGCGCGCCGGCATACACACTGTTTCTCCATGTCTCTTTCAATAAACGGAACACGAATGTATTGATCACGCTGTTGATAAATAAGATGGCCAGTACAAGCAGCAGGATAATGAGCGCATGGCTGGCAATGAAACCCAGATCGATCTGCAGGCCAATGGAAAAGAAAAACAGGGAAAGGAAAAATATTTTAAACGGCGACAGGCTTTTTTCGAGCCACTGCGTTGAACCCGTCTGCGAAAGGATCATGCCCGCAAACATGGCACCGAGCGCAGCCGACAGGTTCAGCAGGCTGGTGATCCACGCGAAGCCAAAGCAGGTTAACAGGCCTATAAACAATTGCAATTCATGGTCTGCTGACAGGTTATTGATCCATGGCAGGTGAATCTTTTTCCTGAGTACAATTTTCCGCATCACAACAATAAAGAGCAGCATGACTCCGCTGCCGATGATCAGCGCCTTTACATCAGCCTGCTTTTGCGTGATGAAGTTGAGTATCATGATCATGGGCGCGATCAGAAAATCCTGGATGATCAGAATGCCCGTTGTGAGCGTGCCGAGACGTGTATGGATTTCTTTATTTGTATTCAGGTATTCAATCAGGATGGCTGAACTGCTCATGCTGATGATGAAACCAAACAGCACAATTCTGCCGGAATTCCAATCAAAGTACATACCCACCAGCCAGACAAAGAACAAGCTTAAGATGAGCTGAACGGCTGTGCCTGCCGTAAGTATTCTGCTGTTTTTAATGAGTGCCGGCACTTCAATCTCAATACCCGCAAAAAACAATTGCATGATCAGTCCCAGAGAGCCTACCTGCGCAATGGTCTCTACATCGCTGAAAAGCATGATGCCGCTAGGCCCCAGCAATACGCCCGCGATAATATAGGCAATGAAATACGGCTGACGGAAATGCCTTAAGAGCCAGCCAATAAAAAGGATACTCAGCAGCATACCGACAATGCTCCTGAGAATATCGTCTCCTGTTGTAATGTATGCCAGTATGGATGCCACGTTATAAAATCTCAGTATAAAATATACTTAAATCAAAATACTGTTCCGGGCTTTTATATGCCTGCGGCAGTTGCCTTACAGATCGACTTTTTTCAAACTCTGTGCCGTCTGAAAAAAGCCGGAATTTTTATGGACCGGATTTACAAAATGTCATTTCACGACTGACAAAAAATGACTTTTTTTCAGGATTGTAAAGCTGCCTTAGCAATGTAACTCTTATAGCTCTTGTCGGAGTTTGTAGCTCATCGGAAATTTGCAAATTCCGATGAGCTACTTAAATGGCACAAGCGAATGCTTGCGCCAGCGCAAGAACCGAATGGAGCCCTTCAGCGTTACAACATCTATTTAATATTCAATACTTCGTATAAAGTATCATCCCTATTTTTTATATTGAATTACTGAACTAAACTCAAACCATATGTTAAAGAAAATTTTTACGATATGCACGGTGTATCTCGCCATGCATGCAAGCTATGCGCAAAACCTGATCACCAATGGCTCCTTTGAACAGACGACGAACTGGACAAACCTTGCCGGCGATGGTGGAAGCGCGACGTATACTTTTATTTCCACAGATGCTGTGGACGGAACCACATCGCTGAAAACAGATGTGACAACGCTGGGCAGCAACGCCTGGAGTATACAGAGTATCCACAGCGGCTGGACCGCTACTCCGGGTACGCCTTACACCCTGAGCTTTTATGCCAAGGCTGCCGGTACGCCAACGTCCCTCAAGTCTGTGATGCAAAGCACCAATTCCAATTATTATGCGGAGAAGACGTATGCGCTCACAACCGACTGGGTGAAATACGAATGGACCTTTACGCCTACCGAAGCTGCAGAACAGCTGAAGTTCAATTACCTCACTGCCGGCGGCGTCTATTACATAGACAATGTGCAGGTGGTGGATCCGGCTGCCGGCGGGCCACTTACACTGACAATTGATAAAAGTACTTCCTACCAGCAGATGACAGGTTTCGGTGGCGCGCTCTCGTGGTACTGCGACCGCATTATCAGCAGTCCGAAGAAAACAGAGATTGCTGATTTGCTGTTCTCAGATCTTGGCACCGACATCATACGTCTGAAAAACTGGTACTACCCTGCCGGCTATCCGGCGGTTAAAAGTCCGGCTACGATGGAGACTGACTGGTTCAATCCGCACTTCGACGCGACCAATCAATTGTACACAATGGCGAAGCAGGAGAACGAAAACATTGATGTATTACTCAGTTCATGGGGACCGCCGTCTGCACTGAAAAGCAATGATAACCTGAACGAAGGTACGCTGAAGAGCTCCAACGGACAGTTCATGTATTCCGAATTCGGACAATACTGGACCG
>NZ_JBQCDF010000202.1:0-17765 GCF_051961495.1 Cytophaga sp.
GGACAATACTGGACCGACATCCTGGACAACATTACCTTTACGCCGGAGTACATCAGCATCCAGAACGAACCGGGCTTTGAAACACCGGACTGGGCAAGCTGTGCCTTCCGTCCGGTGGAAACGGCCACGATTGCCGGGTATGACCAGGCGTTCGATGCGGTGTACGATCAAATTAAAAACCGCACTACTGTACCGAAGATGATCGGTCCGGAAACGGAAAACATCGGCAGCGCGCTGTGGGATGCTTCACTCAATACATTCCGCGAATTTGCCACGCAGATTAAAAACAAATCCGCATTGTCGGCCTACGCGTACCACCTGTATAATTATTACGGCAGCCCGGGCAGCATCGACGAGACTCCGTTGAACATGATCAAAACAGAATTCAACAACAAGCCGAACTTCATGACGGAGTTTTCAAGCACCAATTACGACTGGCTGCAAACAGGCGATATCATCCAGGAGAGTTTATTACAGGCAAACGCCTCTGCTTATATCTACTGGGAAATGATGTGGGACGAAACGAAAACAGACGCGATGATCAACGTGGATGCTTCGGGCAATTATACCATCGGCGACCATTATTATACGATAAAACATTTTGCCAAATACATCGACAAAGGTTATACACGCATTGCACTGACGGGCAACAATGCGCTAACCAAGTCATCCGCGTTCATTAATCCGGCCGGCACGCAGATCACCATTGTATCGGTAAACAACAGTAGCAACGCGCAGGATATCAACCTGGCGTTCGGCAGCGCAACCGTATCGGGTGTTACAGCTTACCAGTCTGTTGATGGCGACTTTTACCAGACAATCACTGTTGATGCAAGCCAGGCGATCACCCTGCCGGCAAAATCCATCACAACCTTTGTAGTAACGCTTACAAACAGCTGTGCCGTAGCAACGATCAGCACAACCGGATCTACAGCGCTTTGCACGGGTGAGAGCGTAGACCTTACGGCCAGCAGCGGCGCTTCATATAAATGGTTCAACGGCAGTTCCCAGGTAGGCACGTCGCAAACCTATGCTGCTTCTGCAGCAGGCAGCTATACCGTAGAAGTAACAAGTGTTTCCGGCTGCAAGTCTACATCTTCACCAACAGTAGTAACGGCCCTTGACCCGTCTGAATGTGTGACAACAGCAACAACGGATGCATTGACAGCAGGCAGCATCATTCTTGCGCCTAATCCAACAAGCGATGTATTCTCGCTGACGCTGTCGCAGGTATCGGATGTACAGATCCTGACCGTTGACGGCAGGCTGCTTGATTCCTTCAGCAGCACGGAGCAGCTTAGCTTCGGTGGCACGTATGCAAAGGGTATCTATATTGTTAAAGTAAACAGCGGTACGAAAACAGATGTGCTGCGTGTGGTGAAACAGTAAAGATTACATCGTGCAAGGCACAAGCGAATACTTGCTTGCGCCAGCAAACTTTTTAAAGCCCGTGGTGAGAGCCGCGGGCTTTGTTGTTTTATATTTTATATAGACAGGAAAATAAATCCTGTTTATCTGGCTTCGGAATTGCAGATTCAATATCGTTTAGTTAAGAGTTTTATCAGTTTATACAGGATTACAAATCCGGAAGAGCTGGATTTGTGATATAAGGCACAAGCAAATGCTTGCGCCAGCGGTTCATAATTCATAATTCTTTTAACAAACCTTTGCATTTCAGGCTTCATTACCTGTTTTTGAAAAAAACTGCTTCAATACCTGTTACTTTTTGAAATGTTACTTGTCGTATAGCTGAACTCAAACCGTAACTATATGAAAAATAATTATCCAATCAGGCAGCCAGGCCATTGGCTACGCTTGTTTTGTATGCTGAACATTTTTATGTTCAGCCTTTATGCCCAGGCGCAATTCCGGATGGAAAAGCTCGACCGCGGCGTTATTGCTGTGCGCACGGGTAATAACAATTTTATCAGCTGGCGTTGGCTGGGTACAGAACCCGACAATATTACATTCAATCTATACCGCAATGGTACGAAAGTGAATGCTGCTCCCCTGACCGTTTGTAATTACACAGACAACGGTGCGGCTGCAACAGCCAGCTATGCTGTACGTGCCATCATTGACGGTGTTGAGCAGACTGCCTCTGCAGCTGTTACCCCATGGGCACAGCAATACATGCGCGTAGGTATCCAGAAGCCTACGTCAGATCATACGGCCAACGATGCCAGCATTGCGGACCTTGATGGCGACGGGCAATGGGAGATCATTCTGAAATGGGATCCTTCCAATGCAAAAGACAACTCACAATCAGGAGTTACAGGCAATGTATATATTGATGCCTATAAATTAAACGGTACACGTTTGTGGAGAATCAACCTTGGTAAAAACATCCGTGCAGGTGCGCATTATACACAGTTCATGGTGTATGATTTCAACAGCGATGGTAAAGCAGAGATGATGTGTAAAACCGCCGACGGCACCACAGATGCCAAAGGGACAGTGATTGGCAGCGCTACTGCTGATTACCGCAACTCCGCAGGGTACGTTTTATCAGGGCCGGAATACCTGACGGTCTTTAATGGTGAAACAGGCGCGGCTATGGCAACTGTAAATTATCTTCCGGGCAGAGGTACGGTATCTGCATGGGGCGACAGCTACGGAAACCGCGTAGACCGCTTCCGCGCGGGTGTAGCGTATCTGGATGGCAAAAAAGCTTCTGCCATTTTCTGCAGGGGATATTATACCCGTCTGGTCGTAGCGGCCTGGGACTGGAACGGTTCGGTGCTGAGCAGCCGCTGGGTATTTGACAGCGGAAACAGCAGCTCCAATCCATTCTATGGACAGGGTGACCATTCCTTAAGTGTTGCCGATGTAGATAACGATGGCAAACAGGAAATCATCTCCGGTGCTGCCATTATTGATGATAACGGCACAGGGTATTACAGCACAGGCTTCGGCCATGGGGATGCGCTGCATGTTTCAGATCTTGATCCTTCCCTGCCGGGACTTGAAGTATTCAATATTCAGGAGCGCTTCGACAAACAGGGCTGTTATATGTACAGTGCCAAAGATAAAAAAGTATTGTGGACGAAGCCCTCTGTTACAGCAGGCTCAGACGGTGAAGGTCCGGCCCGCGGTGTATGCGCGGATATTTCTGCGGCTTATCCCGGTGCGGAATCCTGGGTGGCAGGCGCAGGCATCACAGGAGTGTTTGATGCAAAAGGAAACAAAACAACGCTTGCCACACCTTCATCCTGTAACTTCCTTGCCTGGTGGGACGGCGATCCGCTGCGCGAACTACTGAACGGGACCGCCATTGATAAATATGGTACAGGCAGGTTGTTAACGGCCAACAATATCGTGCCTGTTACCTCAAACAACGGAACCAAGTCGACACCGGCGCTAAGCGGCGATTTCTTCGGCGACTGGCGTGAAGAAGTCATGTGGCGCTCTTCTGCAAACGATGCGCTTTATATCTTCACCACAACGATCCCCAGCACGATGAAACTGCGCACGCTGATGCATGATCCGCAATACCGCCCGGCTATTGCCTGGCAGAACTGCGCTTACAATCAGCCGCCGCACGTAAGTTATTTCATCGGCAATGGCATGGCTGTACCGCCTGCCCCAAACATTACAATCGTAGGCGGCGTTATTGCAAACGTTCCGCCAACAACAAACATTACCGTTCCGGCGAACAATACTGCTTATACTGCTCCGGCATCAGTCATTATCAATGCCAGTGCAGCAGATACAGACGGTACCATCGCCAGTGTTGACTTCTACAATGGCACCACATTGATCGGTACTGATGCCGCTGCACCGTACAGTTTCACCTGGGCGAATGTACCTGCAGGAACATACAGTATTACCACGCGCGCGACCGATAACCAGGGAGCCACCGGCATGTCTGATCCGGTAACTGTAATTGTGCAAGGCACAGGTTTAACCATACAAGGCGAGACTGCCTGTACCTATGACGGTATCCTGAATGAATCTATCAATGCTGGCTTCAATGGTACCGGTTACCTGAACCTGAATAACGTTAGTGGTTCTGCTGCTTCATGGGTGGTGAACGCAGCAGCAAACCAGACAGCAACGCTAACGATCCGTTATGCGAATGCCAGCACGGCCAGCCGGAACATGTCGTTAAAAGTAAACAATACCACACAGGTTGCTTCCATCGCTTTTCCTTCTACCGGGGCATGGACAACCTGGCAAACAGCGACTGCAACGGTAAATCTTGCTGCCGGCAGAAATACACTGACACTGACTTCATTGATTGCAGAAGGTGCGCCGAATATTGATGAACTTACATTCAGTTCTTCAACGGTAAGCATTGCCAGCTGCACACCGCCAAACGTAGCACCTACCGTAAGCCTGACAGCACCGGCAAACAGCAGTTCATTTGTAACGCCTGCAACACTTACGCTTACGGCTACAGCAGCAGATGCAGATGGTACCGTGAGCCTGGTAGAGTTTTATAACGGCACTAGCCTGCTTGGCTCAGATGCTGCAACACCATATACGGTTAGCTGGAACAATGTACCGGAAGGAAATTATACACTGACTGCCAAAGCAACAGACAATGCAGGAGCTGTAACGACTTCTGCTGCAATCACAGTAACTGTTAAAACGCCTGTGCTTTCATCTATTGAAGCAGAGGCCGCATGCAGTGTGGATGGAATTCTGAATGAACCTACCAACGCAGGTTTCTCCGGTACAGGCTATGTGAATACAGACAATGCTGCGGGAGCTTCCATCAACTGGACAATCCATTCTCCGGCAAGCCAGACAGCAACGCTTACCCTGCGTTATGCCAATGCAAGTGCGCTGAACCGCGCGGCATCACTTTCTGTTGGTGGCATCATACAGGCAGCATCTATTGCCTTTAACACTACTGCCGCGTGGACAACCTGGAACACCGTAAGTGTACCTGTTACCTTACAGGCAGGAAACAATGCCATAGAACTAACGGCTTTAACGACTGAAGGCTGTGCCAATATAGACTTGCTTACCTTCTCTTCGGGCGCTGCAGTGAATATTTCCTGCACACAGCTGCGCACAGCTGAAGCAGCATCAGCAACTACAGTAGCACCGAACCCGGCAACAGATGTATTCAGGGTTTCCTTTCAGCAGGCTGTAAGTTCTGTTAAAGTATCTGATCTGAACGGAAATATTCTCTTCACACAGCAGAGCCTCGATGCGGGTTCCACGATTGAGTTTGGTCACGCCCTGCCAATAGGTATGTACACATTGATTGTTGTATATACAAATGGCAATGTCGAAACAAAAAAGATTCAGAAACTATAAAAAGCAATCTGCTTACCATAAACAACAAAGCCCGCGGTGAGAGCCGGGGGCTTTGTGTTTATGATTATATATACAGTGGTCAGTAAACATTGGTAGTTGGAAAGAACCTCGTGCAGATACCTTTTACCGCTCCGCTAAGACTGGTGCCGGATATGTGACATAAGGCACAAGCAAATGCCTGCGCCAGCGAGAGTTGCAGTAAAATGAAATTCATAATTCATAATTCTTCGGTTATCCTACCACCGGCATTCATTTTTTATTCACTATTGGAAATTATGTTTGAAGGGTAATTATAAACGTATTATGGAAACCCATTCAAAACCTGCTTACTCATTAAAAGAACTTATCCTGTATTTTCTGAAACTAGGTACCATAGGTTTCGGCGGACCGGTGGCGCTTGTTGGCTACATGCACCGGGATCTGGTTGAAAAGAACAACTGGTTCAGCGAGGAAGACTACAAAGAAGGCATGGCCTTGTCGCAATTAGCGCCGGGCCCTTTAGCCGCGCAATTATCCATTTACCTGGGCTATGTACATTACAGAATTTTAGGCGCCACATTGGTCGGCCTCGCGTTCGTGCTTCCTTCTTTCTTTATGGTATTAAGCCTTGGTTATGCCTATGTGGAATTCGGCGGTATCCCCTGGATGCAGGCTGTATTCTATGGTGTAGGTGCTGCGGTAATTGGCATCATCACCATCAGCAGCTATAAACTCACTTCTAAAAGCATCGGTAAGGACTGGGTTATGTGGGGCATATTCGTTGTACTGGCATTGGTTACTTTCCTGACAGAAGAAGAAAATATCTGGCTCATCCTGGGTTCAGGTGTGCTGATATGGCTGTTGCGTGTACCACCCAAATTCGGTAAAGCAACCACTGCAGCTCCTATGCTGAGCCTACCTGTTTTACTGCAAATACCTGCTACGGTTTCGCAAAGCGGCAAGCTCTGGCAGATCCTGTATTTCTTTACCAAGGCTGGTGCTTTTGTTTTCGGCAGCGGATTAGCTATTGTACCGTTCCTGTATGGTGGTGTGGTAAAAGAATATCAATGGCTGAATGAACAGCAGTTTGTAGATGCCGTTGCTGTAGCCATGATCACACCCGGGCCGGTCGTAATCACTGTTGGCTTTATTGGCTATCTCACAGCAGGCGTTGCCGGTGCTTGTGTGGCAGCCATCGCTACTTTCGTTCCCTGTTATTTCTTTACCATTCTTCCGGCACCTTATTTTAAAAAGTATGGCAAGCACCCGGCGATCAAAGCATTCGTTGATGGTATCACCGCTGCTGCTATCGGCGCCATTGCCGGCTCGGTATTGGTGTTGGGTAAAAGAACGCTTACGGATGTTCCAACTATACTGATTGCCATCACTGTCGCAGCAATTTTATTCAGGTATAAAAAATTACAGGAACCTTTTGTCATCCTTGCTGCTGCAGCTGTCGGACTAATACTTAAACTTTTCATTCTTTCTTAAAACAAAACTATACACAGATGAAAAAAACATATTACATACTTGTTTTCCTATTACTATCCTGGAATGCTTTTGCACAAACATCAGACAATAATACGACACTGCCGGCAACACAACCTGAAAAAAAATATCCCGAGATTAAAGGGTATGTAGGTATCGTGCATCCGCTTTACACATTCAGTAAAGACGGTAACCAACCGAATTTCCGGGATTACTATATAGTAGGAAATCCCTGGGGAATCAATATCTGGAAGAGCCCGAAATTCGGGATCTCGTTTGAGTTTACTCCTTTTATCAAATTTGATAACAACACTTCCAAATTAAATAACTTTGTTTTCCATCCGGGTGTGTGCTACAGACTCGGGCATGATTTTACGTTTGTATTCCGTGCAGCATATGAGACGTCCGGTCGTTATGGCTTCACACCCATACTCAACAAAGTTTTCATCCGCGGTAAACAGGCAAATTTCTTTGCAGCCATCTTAGGCCCGGTTCGCTTTGGCAATGATCACGCTCCTTCTCTTACAGCTTCCTTTCAGTTCGGGGTCGGATTCTAAATACAGAAAAAGTATTCCTTTTAATACCTTTATTAAGTACTTTTATACAGATGAAGGTATTAATTGTTGAACCGGAAAAATCGTTGCGCTTAGAACTGGAAAATTTTCTAAGTAATGAAAGTTATGTATGGGAAAGCACCAGTAACTACCAGCAGGCTTCCGAAAAAATCAGCCTCTATGAATATGATTGCATCGTTTTAAATTCACAGCTTGCAGACGGCAATGCCTTATCACTGCTCAGAGAATTAAACGAAAGCCAGAAGTCTGACGGCCTGCTGATTATTTCTACCATCAACTCTGCGGAAGACCGTGTACATGCGCTGGACATGGGAGCTGATGACTACATGACCATCCCCTTTCATTTCCCTGAATTGCATGCACGCATCCAGGCGATCATCCGCAGGAAAAAATTCAATACCAAAAACAAACTCTACCTGGGCAATCTTGTTATTGACTTCAAAACAAAAAAAGTACAGGTCTGGAACAATGATATTCCGCTTACCAAAAGAGAATATGAAATGCTGCTGTACCTGATCTCCAATAAAGATAAGGTCGTATCCAATACCATGCTCTCCGAATATCTTTGGGGCGATGAAACCGAAAACCTCGAATCGAATAATTCACTGGCAGCGCATATAAAAAACATCCGGAAGAAATTAAGCCTGGCTAAGGCTGAGCTTGAAATAAAAAATGTTTACGGAGTCGGTTATCAGATTATTGAGTTATAACTCTAACAGAAAAGCTATGAAATGGATCACCAGAGAAAGACCTAAAATAGACCGGATCGCCTGTCCATGGCTCATTGCAAGGTTTATTGATTCCAATCCTGAATTCATCTTTGTACCAACATCGCAGGTCATTGAAAAAGCAACGGAACTTGGTGCCATTCCTTATGACATTTCAGGTGTGGAATATACGCATGAAGGTGATAAATGTACGTTTGATTATTTCCTGAAAAAGCACAACCTGAAAGACGAAGCCCTGCATCGCCTGGCCTTGATCGTACGTGCGGCAGAGACAGATAACTATATCCTTGACCCACAGGCAGCAGGTTTGTTTGCTATCTCTGCGGGCCTGTCTTATAATTTCAAAAACGACCACGAGATGCTAGAGTATGGCATGGTTATATATGACGCGCTATACAGCTGGTGTAAATATGTGAGCACCGAAACGCATGGCTGGGAGTTTAAAAGTTAGTGGACAGTAGAGAGTGGACAGTAATCAGTTTTTAACTCTCTTTTGCCAGTCTTCAGTTCGCCGCGGAGAAGGTATCAGTTGACAGTAAACAGTGATCAGTTTATACCTGGTGCCAGTCAATAAAGACACAAGCAAATGCTTGTACCAGCGAAAACCAGTCAAAGACTGGAAAATAAAAGTTACCAGTCCCCGCTGCGCTAAGACTGGCGCCAGGAAGTCTGACTACTATCAACTGACCACTGCCTACTGATTTACAACCAGAAAAACACGCTTACAAAGATGGCTGCCAGCACGCAGATAAAGTCTACCCAAAGCATGGTGCTCAAGGTATAGCGTACATTTTTAATATTAATGCTGCCAAAATATACCGCGATTACATAGAAGGTTGTTTCAGCGGCGCACTGGAAGATGCAGGACAAGCGACCTGTTAAAGAGTCGGGACCATAAGTTGTCATGGCATCAATCATAAAGCCTCTGGAACCGCCGGAGCTGAATGGTCTCAACAGAGCCACGGGCAAGGCGTCTACAATGGATCTGTTGATATTGAACATCAGGAAGAAATCTGCCATCTTCGATGTAATCATTTCAAACAGGCCACTGTTGCGGAACAAGGAAATTGCTACAAGCATTCCCAGAACATATGGAAATACCGTAAAGCCTGTCTTCGCGCCGGAGGTAGCACCTTCCACAAAAGAAGAAAAAATATTTTTACCCTGTTCATCAAAGATTTTTTCTTTCATAAAGGCATACACCAGAATAAACAGAATAATACCGAACATCAAAATGTTTGAAAGGTTTCCGGTAAAATGATTCTTGCCAATCAGATCAAGTGTATTGATATATAGCAACAGTGAAATAATAATTGCTGCCAATACACCAATGGAAGCACCTAATGCGATACTTCTGAAATTGATTTTCTGACGGATCCCAACAATCAGTAAGGCAGCAATGGTACCTACAAAAGATGTAATGATACAAGGAATCATGACATCTGCAGGATTTGCAGCATCCTGTGCAGCTCTGTAGCCAATGATGGAAGTCGGGATCAGCGTAAGTCCGGCTGCATGCAGGCACATAAACATAATCTGCGAATTACTTGCCACGGCTTTGTCTTTATTCAGTTCCTGCAAACTCTCCATGGCCTTCAAGCCAAAAGGTGTAGCCGCAGAATCCAGCCCCAGAAAGTTTGCCGCAAAATTCAGGGTCATGTATGAAATGGATGGGTGGTTCTTCGGAATTTCAGGAAAGATCTTTACAAACACCGGACTGATGATTGTTGCCAGTTTAGCAGAAGCTCCGGAATCTATAAGTAATTGCAATAGTCCGCAGAAGAAAGCCAGGTAAGCAATCAAGGGAATGATGATATCAATGATGGTAGATTTACAGGTAGTAAGTAAACCGTCTGCCTGCTGCTTGCCATGATATATTTTCACGACTGTTTTTTCAGGGGCCTGTGGTTTGCCATCAGCTGTTTTTACAGTCATTTGCTGATAAGTCGTATCCCTGATAAGAATTGTATGCTCCGGACTTTTTTGTAAACCTTGCTGAATAGAGTCCGGCAGCTGGGAAAGATATTTTTCAGAAACAATTTTCAGGTCGCCGCGCGCGCCGGTTAACGTATATTCCAGGCTGTAAAAGGAGCCGGTGAATAACGAAACAAGTACAAAGAACAACGAAGAAATAAAGATCGCGAGCCAGAACCTACTTAAAACCATTTTATGAAATGTTTGTATCTTATAATTTAACTATTCTATTCTTTCTTAAATATACTAGAATTCATTAAACATCTGTACATTGAAAGGGATAAAACATGGCGGATATAAACAAATCTGCTATACCTCCATTATCTACAACTCTTAGGAATCTCCATGCGTTGTGGCTACTGTCACTCAATCTTACTGAACTGAATTAGAAAGTAATTATCTTTGAGGTCTTACGTTTTTTATTAAGTTTGTCCATTATGAACGAAAAGTATTATCTCTTTATCGTATTGGCTTTTGTTTCTGAAATTGTGGGGACAGTATCCGGCTTTGGCTCTTCAATACTGTTTGTTCCTGTTGCTTCATTATTTTTTGATTTTAAAACAGTTTTGGGAATAACGGCTGTATTTCACGTATTCAGTAACATTGCTAAAATTGCTTTGTTCAGAAGCGGTGTCCATAAAGGCCTTGTATTAAAACTGGGAATCCCGGCAGTTATTTTTGTAATCATTGGTGCCTATATCACTACCTTTTTTCCGGTCACACAAATTGAATTGATCATGAATATGATGCTGGTACTATTGGCAATATATCTGATTCTTAATTTCAACCGGCCGCTCCAACAGACGAATACGAATCTCTATGCTGGTGGCATTGCCTCGGGTTTTATTGCAGGTATCGCAGGTACAGGTGGTGCTATCAGAGGAATTACCTTAGCAGCCTTTCAGCTTCAAAAAAATGTATTCATTGCTACATCAGCGCTTATTGATCTGGGTGTAGATTTCAGCAGAGCGGTTGTATATACAAGTCATGGTTATTTTAAAAAGGAATATTTGTTTTTAATTCCATTCTTAATCGGCATCAGCTTTTTAGGCAGCTATACAGGCAAAATAATCCTGCGCTATACTTCAGAAACTGTTTTTAGGTACATCGTTTTAGGTGTTATTATACTAACTGCAACATTTCAGATTATGAAGTATTTTGGAGACTAAAGTTCAGTTTGAGTACCTGCATGATGCGGGACTTTTTTTGCTATATAAAATCAGTTATTAAACTTACGCTTCTCTACTGCCGGCGGAGTCCACTTATCTTCGATCATTTCAGGCTTCGGCCAGTACAATCTCAACAATAAATTAAACTCGCCTGCCGGTGCAGGCAGCCAGTTACTCTCTTTCTCCTTGCCCGGAGAATCATGCTGGATATACAAATCAACAGAACCATCCGCATTTTTTTTCAGATTGCTTCTATCACCCAGTGTATAACGGTTCAATGCATTGTCTACCAGATATCCTTCCGGTGAATACATAGTCAGCGACCAGAATGCATTTACCGGTGGTGTTTGTCCCTTGTCAAAATGCAGTACATAGTTATTCGCTCCGTTTAATTCATTGCCATCAGCATCAACTGCGCAGGAAGGATACATGGCGTCTTCAGGCAGATTAGCACCTAGACCCATATACGCTACAAAAGCACGTTTTAAATAATCTGTTCCATAAGCGCCCAAACCTCTATGCACAGCCCATCCATTCACCAGGCCAGTTGTAGCTTTAATCTGTTTATGAAATTCATCTATAATTTCTTCCGGAAGATTTGTTACCGCATCTTTTGCCGCACCAAATGTATTGATATCAAATGTCAGCCCTGCTCCTACACCCACAACAGCAAAGCGTTTCAATGTTTCTTTATCTACCTCTCCTGCAGGATATTTCTGCAGGAGCTGATTCGCATAAGTAAAATACTCTTCCGCAGACATTGACTTTACTACAGCATTGGGGTCTCCCGCCGGTACTGTTGCATCTCTGATACCTGCCGGAGCCTTGTACTCAGTCCCCCATGCACTCAATGGAACCAGTTTATATTTTTGTTGCAATGGTATTACCACTTTATCTCCGTCGACCTTACTATTCACTTGTGTTCTGCCGATGATCCACACCAGATTGGTTGGAGCCGCAATCTGTTTCATACCTGCTGGTACTGCACCACTCCAGTCGGGACCAGTAATCAGAAAATCTCCTTTGCCATTACCTGTTGTACGTGTGCCGGGGGAACTAAACACATTCGTATACGCGTCCAGCATCGGCATCATGTAATAACGGCCGTTGGTATTCGGTAGCGATAATACTACAGGTTCTTCGGTCAGATCCAGCATGGCTGAAGAATAGTACGTATCGGCATTCGGACGCACAACATTTCTGAAAGACGCATCCGGAAATGCAGACATATGTCTGAATGCATTTACCGGCGCATATGTTTTACTTGAAGAATCCGGATTCGTCGCCTGTCTTCTGGTGATATCCATGATTACCAAAGGAAGTGTATAAACAAATGCTTCCTTAACAATTTTAACCTTTTCTTTTTGCTGCGCAGAGATGCTGTCAGCTGTATGTTCCGCTGGTTTATTTTGATTGCAGCTGGCCAATATAAGCGGCAGTAAAAAAAGAATAATGCGTTTTTTCATAAGGGTAAACCGGTTACTTAAACTAAATGCGAAAGATTACCTGCATTTTGTTACTGCTAAAATAAAAACATTCCGGAACTTCCTTTCTTCTGCGTAAGATTTAAACCTATCAAAAAAATAACCCGTAATCATTTCACAAACAGCACCCTATAAATTTTATTCAGATCCGGCATTTATCATTCAATCCTCTTTTGGATTTGGCCGAATAAAAGCGTTAATTTGTATCCCGATTCGGAATACAATAGCATTTATTCATTTGAATTTTGTTTTTTGTTATTTGGAATTTTAAACCATAGAGAGGTGTCCGAGTGGTTTAAGGAGCACGCTTGGAAAGCGTGTGTGCGGGTAACCGTACCGAGGGTTCGAATCCCTTCTTCTCTACATTGAAAGGCTCCAATAACATGGAGCCTTTTTTTATTTTCCAGCTTACCGTTCACACTGCCTTTCTGTTTCTTCTGAAAAATCGTTCAAGAAGTATTTCATTTAATAATCCACAAAAACTTAATTATCTTGAACTGTTCTTCTAAACGAAATCTATTTTATCAGAAATTCATTTTCTCTTATGTTCAATAAGTCTGCTGATACTCTTAAAGACAATGGCTATCCGTTGGTTTCGGTTCTTATGCCGGTTTATAACCGCGAGAAATTTGTTGATGAAGCAATTGAAAGCGTGCTTGCTCAGGACTACGACTCCTTTGAACTTGTACTGGTTGACGATGGTTCAACAGATGCCTCGCCACAGATCCTGAAAAGATGGCAGGAGAAAGACACAAGAATCGTAGTAGTTACCGCACCCCACAACGAAGGCATTCCCGGAGCACTCAACCGGGGGCTTGCACATGCCAGAGGCCGGTATATTGCCCGCATTGACAGTGATGACGTTATGCTGCCGGGGAGGCTCTCGGCGCAGGTTACATGCATCAGCAGCCGGCCGGAGGTGATACTGGTCACCTCCCCGTTTGAATATATGGATGTCAACGGCAAGTATGTAAATTCATGGAAATCAGACACGCCGCATGAAGTGGTCGTATTCCTGCTCAACTTTTTTAATATAGTAGCCGGTCATGGCCAGGTTATGTACCGTAAAGATGATGTACTGGCAGAAGGCGGATATTCCCTGGACTATCCTTCTTCAGAGGATTTCGACCTTTGGGTAAAATTGTTAAAACGCGGACGAATAGAATGTGTCCCCGTGCCTGCTATGCGCCAGCGTATTCATCCAAACCAGTCACCACAGCAGTATGCCTCTGTTAAACGTAAGAACTGGCATGGAATAATGGGCAATTCGCTGCGCCATTATCTTGGGCGTGAGGTAAGCTTTGATGAAATAGAAGCATTAATAACGCTGTGGAGGCGCGACGGCAAAACAGGAATGGCGCCGCTGGCCAATGCGGTTACACAGGAGACCTTCAAACGTTTTTGTCAACAAAACAGCAAACCGTTTCAACATCTGGCAAGCCAAAGGATCGCTGCAGAATGGAAGCAAACCGGAGATCATTTCATGAAACAGGGAAACGGTAACGAAGCAAAAGAATATTACCGGATCGCTAAGGAATGGCTTGCCCTGGGAGATTCCTCCAGCCTGATGACTTTATTTAAACGATTGTATAGAAAAGTCATTCAGTAATTCGTTAAGATTCATTCAAGCATGAACAAGGTGGAGTATCTGCCTTTCACGGTCTTTTTACTTGCGGTCTGCCAGGGATTTTATTTTATGCCAGACATTCCTCATTCTCCAGAATCTTGTTTGCTTTATCCAGGTGAGCTCCTCTTCAACCCTTTTCAGATGATCCGCATTGCGGTTAAGCTTTGCTTTCAGCTCCCTGATCTGGCTGTTCAGTTCCGCTTCTCTCCGATATTGATTTTTCCATTGATTGAAACCACTCAGCTGCGCAACCTCACGATCATCAAGCAACAGCTCTGAATCAGTATCAAAGCCTGAGGGATACCTTGATCGTTTGATGAGCTCTGTATATAGTTGCCAGACCTCCGGCCTGTGTGTATAAAGCAGCTTACGTTTGCTGGTCTGTTTCTCCGGATCTTCCTCCGGTAATGTTACAGCTTCCCTTTTCATTTCAGGATTCAGATTTATTTCCAGCTTTTCGTTGATCATCTGTATGCATTCAGCATAGCCATGAACGAAAGAGTTGGCATGCAACAGCAGAGAACGGTCATTAAACCTTTCATGATATTCCAGCATAAGCCTGTTGAAATAAAGCCATGCATCAAATACCTTTTCCGGATGAGTCTCCAATACAGGATTCACCCCTTTTCTATACAAAGAGTCTGCAACCTCTACCGGAGACCGGTAGATAAATAAGAAACAGGCATCAGGAATCAACTTTGCCCACAGATCCAGAAACAGTATTGTCCTTGGATCTTTCCATCCCCAGAGGTTGGTTTTATTCACTTCTATAATTTCACGGGCTTCGTTTTCATACGCCTTATCCGGGATTCGGATGTCTGTGAGATCCCAGCCATCGGGATCAAGATTAAGCTTTTTGAGAAGTTTCCGGTGGAAGTTATAAAAATCAAGGCTCTCATAACGTCCTCTCGTGATGCCGGCCCCGGCACGCATCAGTTCTTCACCTACGTTCAAACCGGAATGCTGAAGAAGCGATGCAGTAAGCGATAAACCCGAACCCTGCATCCCCACAAGTATAATTGTTTTTACCTTTTTATACGACAGCAGATAATGAAGCACTGAGTTACTTCTGACTAACTGCCGGTCGTATTTAAAAGTCAGCTTGAACACCGGCGTTACCGGATGGTCAATAGCTTCCTTTACCTCTGCTGTCAGCGGTTTGTAAAAGGTATCTTCGTAATCCAGAAAGTAATGTGGATCGTCGGCAGAAAGCTTGACGGTTTTATCCCAGATTTCTTTAAACGTTTTATCACTGCGATACAGGTCCCCGAACAAGTAATGACTCCAGTGGTATGTATGACGTTCTGTACGTGTACTCCAGTAATTCAGGCACTCCGCATACCATTTTTTCACAAGTGTATGTCCGGGAGTAGCTGCAAGAAACCATGTAGACAACATTCGATCCGGCCCTGGGTTTGCGAAGGCAAAAAAACCACTTGGAGCAGTGCATTGTTGTATCCATTCATTCAATGGCCGGTTGCAATACAAGGTACTATCCGCCCATACACCGCCATACTTGATCAGCAGAGCCATTCGGATCATATTGCTGTACGATACGATTGGCACATTTTTATCTTTAAACCCGGGAAGCACCGATTCCATATCAATAAATTCAGGCAGATTTTCACTGGTAAGAAAATGAATCGTCCAGTCCGGGTTGTGCTCTATCCAGGTGCTTTTACATTTCTGCGCCACTAGGGGTGCATTCTCCCAGTTCTGAAACCAGAGTAGCCATAGTATTTTGGGTATTTCTGTATGCATTGCAGTTGCTTGCTTTAAGACGTCAAGTTAATAATACTTAATTATTTTTTTGGGTTATCCGGACTTTCGGTTAAAAAAATAGATTAGTTTTTGATTTTTTTATCCGAATCAACGTACTTATACATGGTTAATTTTTACAGGTAATAATTATATCCTATGAAAAAAGCATGTATACTTTTTATACTTCTGTGTTTTTTACAAATCATGGCAAACGCGCAGGTTGTAGAAGGATTTGAAGATGAATTTATTGGCGATGCCGCCTGGACGGTATCTGAAAGTGAGAACAGTTCCTGCAAGGTTCAGGATGGCCAATATATTATTGAACATAAGCGAACCAGCATGAGCTGGCTGTTTACCAAAAGCCTTTATATGAATCCCGGTAAAGACTTTTATATAGAAACTAAGATGACCCAGCTATCAGGCGTCAATGACGACGGTTACGGCATTGTTTTCGGCATGTCGGGCATCCAGAATTATTATACCTTTGTTGTTTCTTCCAATGGCCAATACCTGCTTTACGGTTATAGGAACAATGAATATTTTTCTCCCCGCGGGTGGACAAAAGACAATGCGATCAATAAAAAGAAAACCGCCAATGTGCTGGGGATAAAAAAGACCGGACAGGAAGTTTCTTTTTTTATAAATGGAAAACTTGTGTTTTCTCAATCTTACCAACCGTTCTTCGGCCTTTCCATTGGTTTTGCACTGAATCGAAAAATGAAAGTAGCCGTCGATTATATAAAAATAAAACAGACCAACACCATCAACCTGATCAAACAATCTTCGGTACATTATACCAAGGAAAATCTTGGCGCCAATGTTAATTCACCTTATGGAGAAGTAGGTCCGGTGATTACACAAGATGGAAAGACACTTTACATTGACAGAAAAAATCATCCGGAAAATACTCCGGAAAATGATAACGATGATATCTGGGTTACACACAACCAAAATGGTAATTGGGAAAAGACTGAAAACATCGGCCCACCTTTAAATAATAACAGCCACAATTTTGTGCTTTCAATTTCACCGGATGAAAATACCATGCTCGTCGGAAATTTGTATAACCCGGATGGCAGTTCGGCAAACGCCAAGGGCGTATCCATCACACACCGGACTGCAACAGGCTGGAGCATACCGGTAAAATTAGAAATAGAAGATTACTATAATGACGGTATACAAGTCAGCTATAGTCTTTCGGCAGACAGGAAAATCCTGATCATGTCTGTACAAAGAAAAGATTCTTATGGCGAACATGATTTATATGTGAGCTTCCTGAAAAAAGATGATACCTGGTCGAGACCGGTAAACATGGGCTGGACGTTGAATTCATTAGGCGATGAATCCACCCCTTATCTCGCAGCTGATAATGTAACGCTGTATTTTTCTACCAGCGGCAAACCTGGTTATGGAGACAATGATATTTTTGTTTCCAAAAGACTTGATAACAGCTGGACCAACTGGAGTGTGCCGCTCAATCTTGGGCCGGAGATCAATACTTCCGGTTGGGACGGATATTATTCAACTCCGGCAAATGGAGAATATGCTTATATCGTTTCAACACACCAAAGTATCGGCCAGGAAGATATTTTCATAATCAAACTTTCTTATGAGCTGAAACCTGAGCCGGATGTAATCATTTATTGAAAATTGCTGGACAAGGAAACAAGCAAAACGCTATAATCTTCAATCACCAATTACAATTTAAA
>NZ_JBQCDF010000203.1:0-6147 GCF_051961495.1 Cytophaga sp.
AGTCTTAGACTACATTTTAAAAGAATAGAGAGCACCAGTCAGAGACTGGCGCCAGAGTAATTTGTAAGAGGTGGGAGTGTTCTGTCCGCCGCGGCGGACAAACCACGGTGAGGGAATGTGCTAGCGTGTGTGGCTTTCAATCATCGTTTCCGCATGCACAGCCGTATGTGATTGTTTATGCAAATCATGCTGCTTTGAAAACCTCCTGTCAAAATATTCAAACAAAGCAGTATTTAAAATAAGCAGCAGCATGCCGTAAAAGATATCTTCTACCGGAATGGTTCCGATGCGTATGCCAAGATTTTCAAAATCATCATACCATACAATTGGTTCGTCAGGCCCCGTTCCTGTGAGGATACCGTTGACTATAAAAAACGGCAGCAATATAACCAGGTATGAAAAGTAAAAATCTGGCAGCCATGGTACCTCAAACAGCGTTAACAGGATCAGCGTGAAGCTAAGTACAAAGAAGGTGACACTGGTATAAATATGCTGGATATAAACAAAGCCGGTACCCATGAGAATAAATACCAGCAGCAGCGTAATCACTTCATGCGGAACCTTTTCCCGCATGGCCGGGAAGAACAGTTTCAGGCAGTGATATGTGTATACGCTTGAAAAGGGAATGCAGATAAAAAACAGAATTTCTTCCAGCGGCAGGTTGCCTGCATGTATTCCCGTGAGGTATGCTGGATTAAAGCCCCAGACGCCAAGCCGCGTATAATACATATCCCATGGGATGAACAGCATGCATACCATGAGATTGGATAAAGCAAACGCAGCCCATTTTTTATAGAATAACAGCTTAGGGTGGAAACTGAAGATCAGCGGTACAATGAGCGAACCTAAGTCTATTGCCAGGTAAGTATATTCAGTGCGCATTTCTTTTGGCTTCTTTAAAATATTTCAATGGAACAAGCAGCATGCCGAAGCATTCACCATCTTCTTTGCTGAGATGTTTGTGATGGATCTTATGCGCCTTCCGGATTGCCCTGAAATAAACAGAATCCGCATGGCGCAGTACTTTGATGCGCTGGTGTATGAACAGGTCATGGATAAAAAAATATGCCATGCCGTAAAGCGTTATCCCTACAGCGATCCAGAAGGAGATTGAAAAATCTTTTATGCCCGTAATGAACAGGATGATTGCCGGTGTTGCGAAAATGATAAAGAAGAAATCATTGTGTTCAACCGGTTTTTCGGGATCCGGCTGGTGATGGTCCTTATGCAGGTTCCAGAGGAAGCCGTGCATGATGTATTTGTGCGCCAGCCAGGCTACAAATTCCATGGAGATGAATGTGAGTATAATCACTGTTGTAATGGATAGCCAGTTCATGATCGTATGTTTAAATAGCTTTACACTCAGTTTTTTTTCAGAACAAATCGTAAACAGTCATTGCTGGAATGATTGCTTTTCTTCTTCGGTACAAATGCCGGATGTAAGCATCAAATCCCGGATCCTTCTTTTCAGGTCCGCATCCGGATGCAAGGCATATTTTGCCCGGATGATTTTTTTATCGGCCTCTATCTGGTTGTTGTAACCCAGGAAGGCAGGGGTGTTTGCCTGCACACCAATTCTCAGGAAACGGAGTTCCAGATTCTCCGGATCATTTTTAATCACATTCTCAAGCATGTTCTTTCCATTATTGAAAGCGCTGAGCTTGGATGACGGGTTATACAGATGTTTTGCTTCAATCATGTAAGATACGGCAATATAACCTTTGATGCAGGCATCCGGATGTTGTATGGCATCTAAAGCTGCTTTGAATTTATCTGAATCTGCTTTCGATGCTGCTGCCCGGTAATAAAGGTCTCTGATGGCAACCATGTTCCATTCTTCACCACGTGCAGCCAGCGGCAGCAGCAGCAATACTATATACCTCAGCAACATCACTACAGTACATTAAACTGGTTGCGCAGATAAGATTGGAACAGCAGCCCGAATTTGTTAACATTCGGTATACGGATGCGTTCTTTCATGATCCGTTCCGGCGGGATTGATTTTATTTTATGGAACAGGTTCTTATAATAAATGTATGCCAGGTATACGCCGAGCCTTGCTTCTTCTGGTAATTGCCTGATGCCGATCAGCGCATGCTGGAAATCTTTTTCAATATCCGATTCAATATTTTTTTTGATCTGCATATTGAAATTTTTCATGCTTACATCCGGAAAGTAGGTTCTGCCTAAAGAATCAAAATCCTCTTTGGCATCGCGCAGGAAGTTTACTTTCTGAAAGGCTGATCCCAGGCTCATGGCATAAGGCTTCTGCTTTTCATACGCTTCAGCGTTCCCCTGTACAAAGACACGCAGGCACATAAGGCCCACTACTTCTGCCGAGCCAACAATGTATTCCTTATAGGATTGCTGGTTGTGTGCAGATTGCTCAAGATCCATTTCCATGCTTCTCAGGAACGTATCAATCAGTTCCCATTCAATGTTGTATGTATGCACCACATGCTGGAATGAATTCAGGATCGGGTTGAGGCTTATTTTAGATTCAAGCGCTGTGACAGTGTCTTTGCGGAACTGTTCCATCAATCCTTTTTTATCATAGTCGTGGAATGAATCCACAATTTCATCTGCAAATCGTACATAGCCGTATATGGCGTAAATAGGGTCGTGCAGTTTTTTATTCAGAAAATGTATGCCTAAAGAAAAACTCGTACTGTATTCTTTCGTCGTTAATTTACTGCACATGGCAGAAACGTTGTCAAATAATTGTTTCATACATTTACGTTTAGTTTTTTTAATAACTCTGTTGCGGCTACTTGTCCTGATACAATGGAAGGCGGTACGCCAGGCCCCGGTACAGTAAGTTGGCCGCAGTAATAAAAATTGGGTATGCGGTTGTTTTTAATTTTAGGTTTCAGATTGGCGGTCTGCGTAAGCGTATTGGCAAGACCATACGCGTTACCTTTATAGGAATGATAATCTGTAATGAAATCCTTTACGCAGTAGCTTTTCATGTATTCAATATTTTTCCGGATCTCCATGCCTGTATAAGATTCCAGACGGTCCATCAGCTTATAGTAATACGCTTCGCGCAATACCGGTTCATCTATCAGTCCGGGTGCGATCGGCATCAGGATGAATAAATTCTCTTTGCCGGCTGGTGCAACAGCAGGGTCTGTTTTAGAAGGACAGCAAACATAGAAGAGCGGATCATCCGGCCATTGGGGCTGCTGGTATATTTCGGTTGCATGTCTGGCAAAGTCGGCATCAAAGAAAAGGTTATGGTGCTCCAGTTTTTCCAGTTGACAGTTTAAACCTATGTAGAAGATCAGTGATGATGGAGCAAATGTTTTTTTGTCCCAGTATGCTTCGTTGTAGTTGCGGTCTTTTTCGCGCAGCAGTTTACTCTCCACATGGTGATAGTCTGCAGCTGCAATCAGTCCGTCCACCTGTTGTTTGCCGTTGCTGCCTGTCAATGAAATTTGCGAGCGGTTCAGTTTTTCTATTCCGGAAATTTCTTCCCCGGGTTTAAATACAACACCCTGCTCGCGACAGATTTTTACCAGGGCATCAATCACTTTTTTGAAACCGCCCATCGGGTAAAAGGTGCCCTGCTTTAAACCCGCGTAGTTCATGAGGCTGTAGAGTGCCGGCGTATTTTCAGGCATGGCCCCCAGGAACAATACGGGGAATTCCATCAAGGCAATCAGCTTTTCATTTTTAAAATAACGGCGCACATGTTTGCTGAAAGAAGAAAAGACCTGCAGGCGGAACATACCGCTGACAGTATCCGCATTGATGAGCTCCAGCAGCGACAGGCCCGGCTTGTAGATCAACTTTTTTACACCTACGTTATACTTATATTCAGCTTCATGCATGAAGTCCCTGAGTTTATCGGCAGCTCCGGTTTCAACCTGTTCAAACAATGCAAGCAGTTCTTCCCAGCCTGCAGGGATCTTCAGCGTTTCACCATCAGAAGTAATAATCTGGAAACCCGGGTCGAGTTTTTTCAATTCATAAAAATCACTGCTGCTGTATCCAAACTGTTCATAGAAGCGTTCGAACACATCGGGCATCCAGTACCAGCTGGGGCCCATGTCGAAGGTAAATCCATGGGCTTCAAACTGGCGCATACGTCCGCCGAGCTGGTCATTTTTTTCAAATACCAGTACCTGCTGTCCTTTCCGGGCCAGTACAGCCGCGGCGCATAAGCCGCTGATGCCGGATCCTATGATTCCAATGGTTTTCAATGCTTCTTTGTTAAGTTATTTTTTTAATAGCTGCATGAACTTTTCAATATCAGAGATCCAGGTATGGTCTTTCGGCAGCTTTACCTGTTCTGCTAACCAGGCAGCGCCGCAGACATATTTTTTTATTCCCGGGAAATCCTTTTTCATGGTATTCATCAATGTTTGCAGCCATTCAGGCGAATGATAGCGTACAACAAAGTATTGCAGGCAGTCAGGTTCGGTGTCGGCAATGACTGCAGCCAGGTTATAATAAGGTACACGCTGGCCCAGGTATATAACACGTTTATTGGCTGCACGCAGCAGGTAATTTGCAATCAGCAGGCCCAGTTCATGGTCTTCTTCTTCCGGCAGGAACAGCAGCCAGGTTTCGGCAGACGGGGGAGGCACAGGAAGTTTTTCGATGGCATGATACAGTTTTTGTTTCAGCAGGCTTGAAATAAAATGTTCCTGCGCAGGTATGATTTCACTGGTGCCCCAGAGCATACCTATTTTTACCAGCATCGGGTAAATGATTTTCTGGTAGCAGGCCACCATGCCGTATTTTTTAATGACCTCTTTGAACGTTTTATCAAACTCTGCTTCATTATAATCAAGTCCGGCAGCAATGAGCTTGTGTATGTAAACCGATATTTTGGCATCTTCACCGGAAGCCTGTGGAATAGAGCTCTCCAGCAGGGTGTTTATTTCAATATCGGTTAGCTCACTGATGCGCGAGATTTTAATACCCAGCTTAATGAGCGTTGATATGTTCAATAACCTCCGCACCTGGTCGTCATCATAGCTGCGGATGTTGCCGTCTGTTCTTGACGGGGTAAGCAGGTTGTAGCGCTGTTCCCAGATACGGATGGTATGCGCCTTGATGCCGCTTAATTTTTCCAGGTCAGAAATTGAATATTGAGACATGTATTTTGTTTAACTTTTATTGAAAATAGTTAAACAAAACTAAACCGGCAAATTCCGCGATAAAAAATATTTTAAAAGGTTTAAAATCATCGATATAATGAAAATTAAGCGTTTCTGTATTTTGTTCCTGAAAGACAGGCCGACCATTTCCAGCTCTTCCGGATTAGGTACACCCGAGATATGGCTCAACAACTGTTAATGATGTAATTTATTGTGGTTTATCTGTAATGCTTGTTGAAGCCTAAGCAAATAGTATTGTATATACATTCAGTTTATTTAATCATCAACAGCCAGATTTATGAAAAAAATATTTATTGCACTGACCTTCCCCTTTGTATCGTTTTTATCAAATGCCCAGCACATGTCGGCCGGTATTACGGTAGGCTCAGGCACAGGCTGGATGACAAACAGCAATACCCATGTGGTTCATAAAGAATCCTGCAACGTTGGCGGTACTTTTATATATAGTACTGACGCGCACTGGGGCTTTGCAGCTGATATAAAATATTCACGGGAAGGATTTAAATATACGTATCCCGGTACCGGCGAATATGCCGGCCGTACACTTGATACGCGGGTAAGCAGTGATTTTATCCGTGTGCCGTTGCGTGCGGTTTATTTCTTTAATGAATATGCGAAACCGGTGCGACCGAAAATTTCATTGGGGCCAAGCTTTGGCTTCTTAACCGGGGGCAAAATCCGGGTGGAAAATGATGACCACGACAATTTTTCTAAAACACCTGTGAACGATCAGTTCAAGTCTTTTGATTTTGGATTGCAGGCTACAGCCGGTGTGAATTTCAGGCTTGCAGAGGATGTATGGTTGAGTACAGAGGTTGCTTATTACCAGGGTTTACTGAAGCAGAATAAATATGGTTCAAACAACATGATGAATGGCAATGTGGTATTGAACCTGGGTCTGACAGTAGGAATAGGGAAGTGATCACGACCATCTTCAACCAGGAAGCGGTAACTTCCCTACGGAATAGGTGTCTTTTTACTTGAAAGTTTTTAAACTTTCAAGTAAAAAATCATTTCC
>NZ_JBQCDF010000204.1:0-6131 GCF_051961495.1 Cytophaga sp.
AGAAGATCGGGATCTGTCCAGGCTTCATTGGCATCCACCCGGATGGCCTTGTCAAAATACCGGCTGGCTGTTTTGATGAGCTCTTTACTTTCTTCCTTGCCTGTTTTAATCTTCAAGGAATCAAAGCGGGTAAGGTTATGCTCTTTTATAAATGCCTGAATATTTCCCGGATCCATAATCGGCAGGGTATAAGATGTCGCCAGGGTTCCGGTAAATAAAGGCATACCGGTAAAACGTTCAAAGAAGGCAGGATCAGCATAGCTTCTGGCATGCACATAAGCACTTTCCAGGGCAAAACGCAGTGATTGACAAAGAGGATCGTGATCCAACACTTCCAGAAATTTTATTTCGTCATTCAGCAGATTACTGTTCCATTTTTTTGTAAAGGCACTAAACTGATTTTCGATCAATTCAATAGATTCTCCATAACGCACATTAGGAGCAGCTTCACCGGCAAATGTTTTTTCATTTATATGCAGCAATACTAAAAAATTGATCTTTTCATCCGAAGCATTTCTGGAGATCTTCCAGGTATATTTCAAAGGCAGATGCAAACGTTTACCTTCCCAAAATGTATTTGCCATATGTTCTGATTTGTGTACGAAAATAGTGATACTTTTCGTTCCAGTAGCAACAATTAAGTGAATATTGCTATTTTTGCCGATAATGAAAATCTCGATTATACGAATTGCTGTTTTGCTGCTTTTCAATAGTTATCTGTTGAACGCGCAGGATGTGCAATTCTCTCAATATTACAATTCAACCTTATACTCAAATCCGGCTTTTACCGGCACGGGTGAAAATACCCGCATCGGTTTAAATTACAGAACCCAATGGACAAACGTTGCCAAGCCTTATACAACGTTTGCTCTTTGGGGAGATCATTTGATTGAAACCGCAAGGAGCGGAGTAGGCCTGCTTATTTTACGTGATGCACAAGGACAGGCCAGAACAAACTCAACGCAGGTATCGGCGTCTTATTCTTATCTGATTCCATTGGATAATGGCTGGGCATTCAGACCGGGTTTACAGGCCGGTTTCATGGTACGTACTGAAAATTATACAAACGCTGTTTTCGGAGATCAGATTGATAATAATGGCATTACCGGAAACCCTTCCTTAGATCCGATCCAGCAATACAACCCAACCAAAATATTTCCGGACATAGGAGCGGGCGGATTGATTTACAATAGTAATTTTTGGTTTGGCCTTGGCCTCAATCATATCAATACACCGAATCAGACTGTTTCAAATCTGAACGGATTTGATCTGCCTGTGCGAACGAATGTCCAAACAGGGTATAAAATTGTTTTAAACAAAAGCAGATACAGGAATTACCGCGCACCGGGAAGCAAGGAAATAAGCTTAACTCCAACTTTAAACTTTAAGAATCAAGGATCAAACAATCAATTAGATATAGGCTGCTATTACACTTATGATCCAATCATGTTCGGGATTTGGTACAGAGGTATTCCGGTTCTGGAAAATCATGGTAAGCCAAACAATGAAGCCCTTATTCCAATGATTGGTTTTGTCCACAATGGCTGGTCAGTGACCTACAGCTATGACTATACAATCTCATCATTAACAACCAAGCAAAGCGGTGGTTCACATGAAATTTCTTTGATCTACGAGTTCAAAGTGCCTTACAAAAAATCAGCTATACAGAGAAGAATTCCCTGTCCAAACTTCAGTCGCTCTTACCAATAATATGAATATTAAAATTGTTATTGTTGAATGTATTGGATGGATAGGAGCTTTACTGGTTTTAACAGCTTTTTATTTAATATCTACAAATAAGGTTGATTCAAGCAAACCTGTTTTTCATTGGCTGAACATTTTTGGCGCTATAGGTCTGATCATTCACACACTTTTCAATGCAGCTTATCCATCAGCATTTGTCAATATTATCTGGGTAGGTGTGGCAATCTATTCACTTGCCCGATTAAAACGTTAGGAAAGAATGAACAAAAAAATGGAGAGACTATTTTCAATAGCCTCTCCAAAAAGATCCATAGCTGAAATGGAGTTATGAATTCATAAAATTGAAATATCAATATTCTAGTCGAGCGATTTTAAAATTTATTTTTTTATTTAAAATCTTTACAACAATTCAAAACCTGCTTCATTAAGCCTATTTAAGGAATCATTATAGTTTAAAACTATTAAAAATATAATATACTATCAAGTATCATCCTCAAATTATTTATAATTAACGCAATAAATAATTACAACTAACTAATTATTATGTACTTTATCGAATGTTAATATTTTATGGAGTATGTTCAACTTTCCATTGTAAAAATTGGTTTACTGCAAACATTCTTATAAATTGTAATTATAATAAAAAGGCTACAATACTCTCTCATTAAATTAATTTAAAGGCTACATTATTCATGAAAAGTTTAGCAAATATTGGCGAAAGGTTAAGAGTCTTTCTGGAAGCAGAAAGAATGAGACCGAATACGCTTGCACGCCAGAGCGGGAATTCAAGTACACAGATCTATAACATTCTGAATGGTAGAAAATACGGGACTGACAAGCTTATCCAGATTCTTGAGGCATTACCGACTTTAAATATGGTTTGGTTGGTTTCAGGCGTGGGACCGATGTATGTAAACAAGATTGAAGCATCAAACTCACTTGCAAACAATTCAGATTCTACTTTGCTGCATGAAAAAATCAAATCCCTTGAAAAGGAATTAGAAAATATGCAGGCGATGATTAAACTGCAGGATATGACAATTCAGGCTTTCAAAAAATCTTCTGAAATGGCAGAGACTTCATTAATGGATCTGAAAAGAATTGCTAATTTCTATAAAGAAAGATCTGAAAATATATTATCTTCAAAATCTGCTTAATACATGACATATGATGAACAATAAAATTTTTGAAATCTCAACATCAGATTCTAAAACATCTAAGATTATCCAGATCAAAGGAAAATACTTTGCTGAGGTTAATGAAAATAATATTGTTCACTTTCTTTCCCATTTAGAAAAAACACTCGCTACAGAAGTAATTATTCTTAAGGCTAGGCTTCAATTTCTGGATGAGCAGATTAAAATGTATCACGATTATTGATCGATTAACATCAAAAAATAATAATCTTACAAACGGGCTGCTCTATGCAGCTCGTTTTTTTTGATATTTCTTACATCACTGCGGTAAGTACTTACATGTAATTACTTAATTTTTTTCAATCGAAAAGATTGAACTTTAAATCTCAAATGAGCATTGAAACAGATATATAGTCTGCACTCATTGCATTATAATAATAAACCAACCTGTTTTTCAAAAAAAACGTACTTCAATAATATTACATAAACACTAATCTTTATCATTATTTGCATAATTTAAAAGAAAAAGTCTATGGCAATGAAAGATTTTATCAATGATTTGTTTGTAAACGAATTTAGTATTCCGGCTAAAACGCTTTTGATCACTGAAGGGTCGGAAACGGATAAAATGTTTCTTATCAAACGAGGCAGTGTACGCGCCTGGTGCAAAAACAAATCCAAGGAAATTACCACAGATTTATTCTTTGAAAATAAGCTTGTTACTTCAGTAGAAAGTTTCCTGTTCAATGAAAAAAGCATCTATAATTTCGAAACAGTCGAAGCCTGTGAATTGTGTTTTGTAACTAAAGCCGAATTCGACAGATATTTATCTGAAAAAGCTGATATAAAGGATAAGTTTTACCAGGCCTTGATAAAACGCCTAATAATCCATACCAGAAGAACAATACAATTACTTAAAATTAAGCCTGAAGACCGATATAAGGAGCTTATAGAGCTGCAACCAAATATTATTAATCGGATACCATTGAATATAATTGCGTCATACCTGGGAATCACATCAGTTTCATTAAGCCGGATCAGAGCCAGACAGGAGAGCATTGCTGAACCATTGTAAAACTCTGTTTTTTCCTGCTCATAGTCAGTCATTGTAAAATAATGGTGATCAGATTCAGGTATTTCTATAAAAAAAGGCTGTTCCTTCGGAACAGCCTTTTTAACAATAATTTACTGTACGGATTACAGACATGTAAGCTGATTACTGATCCCAGCAGAAAAGGATTATAATTTCATAACCTTTAAGGTCTCGATTCTACCGCTTGCATATTGAATCACGAGTATATACTGGCCACCTCTCAATTGATCTCCAAACGTTGCGCTTTCGCCTGCAGATAAATGGCCTCCTGAGTAAGAGATCAATCCTTGGTCATTGACCAGTTTATAGGATGCAGCATCTTCAGAAACAGTAACAGTAATTGCTCCTGTAGAAGGATTGGGAGCAATGCTTGCCGGTTCAACAACTGCTGCAGCCGTTAATGATGGGGCGCACAGGCTTATGGTTTTGCAGTAGCTGGCATAATAAGGAGCTATACTATAGTTTACGCCAACACACATTTGCCCGCCAGTAAAATAAGGCCCCGTAGCAATATTTATTTTATATGGCGCTCCTGCAGCAGGTGTCATGCTTTGATTATATCCCTGGAACCACCATGAATAACTTGTTGCCGAAGCTCTTTGGTCTGCATTTAATTCAAAAGCAATAGTGCTGTTTGGAGTTCCGCAGTCAGGCCCTGTGAAGTCACTTGCAACAGGAGGTGCTGTAACTACAGTAATACTTACCGTGTTTGAACTTTTGCAACCACCTGCATTCGTATAGGTGGCTACATAATTACCAGACTGGTTTGCCTGGATGTTGTTAAAAGATATTTCACGGGTTGATGCAGTATATGCGTTAGGTCCGGTCCAGTTCCAGGTTCCACCTGTTAATGGCTGAGGACCAAATGTCAGTGTATCTCCTGCATTAACTGTTGCAGATGAGGATAAAGCCCAGGTGCCTTTATTTACCTTCACATAAGAAACTATAGGAGTAGGCGAACAGGGAGCGTTTACCGTAAGTGTAACTAGTAATGTACTCTTGCACCCGCCGGCATTGGTGTAGGTAGCTACATAGCCACCTGACTGGTTTGGTTGTGCGTTGCTGAAAAGTATCTCTCGTGTTGATGCAGTGAATGCATCAGGACCGCTCCAGCTCCAGCTTCCACCTGTTAATGGCTGAGGACCAAACGTCACCGATCCTCCAGCTGCAACGGTAGCGGAAGTTGCATTTATCCATGTTCCATTGTTTACATTCACATAAGAAATAATTGCTGTTGGTGTGCAAGGCATGTTTACTGTAACGTTGAATGTTGCGGTACTTTTGCAGCCTCCAGTATTGGTATAGGTCGCTGTATAAACGCCGGCCCGGTTTGATTGAATATTTGTCAATAAAATTTCCCGGGTAGATGAGCTGAAACTGTTAGGTCCTGTCCAGTTCCAGCTTCCGCCATTTAACGGCTGAGGGCCGATTGTCAGTGTATCTCCTGCATTAACGGTTATGGTGGAGGATGAAGACCACGCTCCGCTATTTATCTTTACATAAGGAGTAATTGCAGTAGGAGTGCAGCTGCTGCTGTTGTCCTGATAAAACCATTCAAAGGCTGCCTGAGCGCCCTGCTTTGAACTCAGATTACAGTTGGCTGGACTGGCTTTAGTAAGGTCGTCAAGAAGATCACTAAGAAAACCTACCATATAAGAAACGTTGCCTTCTTTAGTCATATTGGCACGGAGCGTATTGCCATAATTTGCTGTGCTGCCAGCATCGAGGCCGGTATCTTCAGGGAACCAGAAATTTTCGGTAATGATCATCGGCCAGATGTCTGCTGCAGGCTTATATACCTTATTCCACAGATTATTATGGCAGCTTACGTTATCGTAACAGCCCCCATAAGTCGGATAATAATGCACTGCCACGCCGCAATTTGTGCCTGTGAAAGGATACTGAACGTGTTGTTGCGGTGAACCTTCCCATTCAAGGGTCGGCACCCATACAATGTTGTTTGCACCGGTGCTACGGATATCATTTATAACAGGCTGAATCCAGTTCCTGAAAGCAAGAAAATATTTGGCCTGGCCATGGCCCCAGTCACCGTTACCAGGCGAAGATTCGATATCCACAGGCTCATTCATAAGCTCAAACATGATATTATCAGCATTCTTAACACCAGGAGCATTAGCTACAGTGCTCCAGAAAGTACGCAGGCGTTTCTGTTCGGTCACGCCTGCGTTATGCGAGCC
>NZ_JBQCDF010000205.1:0-4416 GCF_051961495.1 Cytophaga sp.
TTTGAAAATGCTAATTATGCACTGTTGTAACAGGTAGCATAGAGTTGTTTTTTTCTACTTCAATCTGTTGTTCCTGTTATACTGTTTTTGCTGAATGAACATTGGTTCTTTTATAACTGGTATTTATGGATCGTTTGCCACTTTTGTCCTGCGCTTTTGAAAGCTGGGATTTCGCTACGAAAGCGTACGCGTGTGAGGGTAAAAAAAGTTTGTCAAAGCAACAATGGAAGAGTTTTTGGAGTGCTTTCCTGAATTCAAAATTTGCCACGAAATGGTTTAGGATTCTTAAGTCGCCCGACTTTGTCAGTATTTCATATCACCGTCCGCTCTTATATTTCAAGCCTTTCAGGGTATACATGTCTATTCGCTGGTCAAAGCAGCAACGCATGAAAGTGATTCTTGATACCTATAAATTTATCAATGCTAAAGGAAGTTCCTTTGGGGAAGTTATTCACCAGAAAGAAGGCATTGAAATGTCGCGTTTTCAATTGAGCGATGAGCTGGAAGGTATATTGAAAATTGGTTACGATGACCGTTACCGGAAAGAAGGAGAGCTGGTCTTTTCATTTGAATGCGAACAGCTGGGTGGGATGATTATTTCGGCTGCAGTATCATTTGAAGAAATTTCTGCCGGTGTTTGGGTCTGCAGGATTGGCTGTGTGCAGGGGCATATCAGGAATGCAGAAAACGCAACCAAGGTTACACAGAAACTCATGCACGGCTTGCGTCCGAAAGCATTGATTGTTTTTGCCATACAGGAATTCTCCCGTCAAATGGGATTCTCGGCGGTGTATGGCGCAGGAGATTCCATACAGGCCTATCGGAAGAAACATGCGATCCATTTACCATGGCGCCATAACATACAATTTGATTACGATGCCATCTGGATGGAATCCGGCGGCATACCTGCCAAAGAAGGCTGGTATCAACTACCATTAGTGCCTTTGAGAAAAAGCTACGAGGAAATAAAGACCCATAAGCGCGCTGTGTACAAAAGAAGGTATCAGCTGATGGATGAACTGTCAGGTAAGATCGGGGGCTGCGTTCACCGTCTTACAAATGAATCTCAGGAGAGAAAACAAACAGTAGCATAAGAAATTCCAAATAACAAAAAACAAATTCCAAACGAATGAAGTTTACGCTCGTTTGGAATTTGTTTTTTGTTATTTGGAATTTAACTTCTATTGACGGTCGCTAATCTTCAGCACCTGCTTCGCAAAAGCATATTCCTCAGGGATATTTGAGGCGATCACGATTGTTTTTTTATCCAGCAGCTTACTGATTTCGCCCAGATACCATTTTGTTCCCTGTTCATCAAGGTTACTCGTAGGTTCATCCAGAAACAGGAGCGGAGTATCTGACAGCAGCGCCAGCCCAAGCTTTACGCGCTGCTTCATGCCCGATGAAAAATTCCGGATCTCTTTATTCTGACCTTTGTTAATGCCGCAATAGTCTGCGAAAGCTTTGCTTTCTCTGATCGCGATCTGTTTGAAGGATTGATGGAATTGCAGCAATTCTTCCAGTGTCATTTCTTCAATGATTTCCTGGGAAGGGGATACGTAGGATATGAGCTTATATAATTCCGGATCTTCAATTTTTTGAGAACCGACAAAAAAAGAAACCGTACCAGTGCTTGGTACGGTTAAAGAACTTAATACTTGAAGTAATGTAGACTTACCGGATCCGTTGGAACCTGTGATCGCAAGCGTTGAACAACTTTCTACAGTGATGGAAACGTTTTTAAAGATCCAGTCCCTGTTAAATCTTTTGCCAATGTTGCTTGCTGAAATTTTCACTAGTCGCCGATACCTTTCATGATACCTCTATCTGAGTTACGCATGAAGTTTACAACCTCATCTAATTCTTTTGAAGGAGTAAAGTTTACTTCAAGATGATTTAAGGCCTGAGAGTTGTTGAAACCTTTTAGGTAGATCACGCGGTAAATATCCTGGATCTCGTTGATTTTTTCATTGGAGAAACCACGGCGTCTCAAACCTACAGAGTTGATACCGCAGTAGCTCAATGGCTCACGACCGGCTTTTGTATAAGGAGGTACGTCTTTACGTACAAGAGATCCTCCGGATACCATTACGTGCGCACCGATCTTGCAGAACTGGTGGATCGCGCTGGCACCACTGATGATCGCGTAATCATCGATTGTCGCGTGACCTGCTACCTGCACAGCGTTTGCCAGAATACAGTGGTCGCCAACGATACAATCGTGTGCAATGTGTACATATGCCATCAATAAGCAGTTGCTGCCAACTACTGTTTTGAATTTATCTTTTGTTCCTCTGCTGATTGTTACACATTCTCTGATAACCGTATTATCACCAATGAACGTCAGTGTTTCTTCACCTTCGAATTTCAGATCCTGAGGGAGTGTTGAGATAGAAGCGCCAGGGAATATTTTGCAATTCTTCCCGATGCGTGCACCTTCCATGATCGTTACGTTTGGTCCGATCCAGGTACCTTCACCTATTTCAACGTTTTTGTGAATGGTAGTGAAAGGTTCGATTACAACATTCTGTGCAATTTTAGCTTCCGGATGTATATATGCTAATGGCTGATTCATGTTATTTCTTCTTAACAATGCTTGCTGTTAAACTTGCTTCACACACTAAATTTCCAGCAACAAATGCCTGCCCCTGCATTTTTGCGATACCTCTTTTAATAGGAGCAGTTAATTCACATTTAAATACAAGTGTATCACCCGGAACAACCATACGGCGGAATTTAGCACTTTCAATACTTAAGAAGTATGTCCAGTAGTTTTCCGGATCCGGTACAGATTGCATCACAAAGATACCACCTGTCTGTGCCATCGCTTCAATCTGAAGTACACCCGGCATTACAGGGTTTCCAGGGAAGTGACCTTCAAAGAACGGTTCGTTGATTGTTACATTCTTAACACCAATGATCATGTTCTCGTCAAGGTGAACAACCTTGTCAACCAACTTGAATGGGTATCTGTGCGGAAGGATTTTGTAAATCTGGTTTACGTCTAAAACAGAGGGCTGGCTCATATCATACTGAGGGGCCTTCTGGCGTGAATCCATCATTACGCGTTTTAGTTTTTTAGCAAAGGCTACGTTTGAAGCGTGGCCCGGACGAGCTGCCATGATCTGTGCTTTCAGCGGACGGCCAACCAAAGCCAAGTCACCTACAACATCCAACAGCTTATGTCTTGCCGGTTCGTTTTTATAACGAAGTTCAATATTATTCAGAATACCTTCTTTCTTAACTTCAACTTTTTCCTTGCCGAAAAGTTTTGCCAGGCTGTCCAGTTCATCGTCTTTTACAATTCTGTCTACAATAACGATGGCATTGTTCAGGTCACCGCCCTTGATCAGGTTTTGCTTGTGCAGCATTTCAAGTTCGTGCAGGAAGCAGAACGTACGGCATGAAGCGATTTCCTTTTCAAACTGGCCAATATTATTAAGTGTTGCATGCTGGCTGCCTAAAACCGGAGAGTTGTAATCAACCATTACCGTTACGCGGTAGTCATCCAGTGGTAAAGCTGCAAGCTCTATATTTTTTTCTGCATCGTGGAAGAAGATGCCGTGTGGTACTTCAAAGAAGTTACGCAGTGCATTCTGCTCTTCCAGACCAATAGCTGAGATGGCTTCAATGAAAGGAAGAGAGCTACCATCCATGATCGGAATTTCAGGTCCGTCAATTTCAATGGTAACATTGTCTATCTGCAAGCCAACCAGAGCAGCTAATGCATGCTCAACGGTATTGATGCGGGCGCCGTTTTTTTCAATGGAAGTACCTCTTGAAACGTCAACAACATTGTCAACGTCACACTCAACTACCGGTTGATCAGGTAAGTCAACACGTTTGAATAAAATACCTTGATTGATGGGGGCAGGAACAAAAGTAAGATTAACCTGAGCACCTGTATGAAGTCCAACGCCGGATACCTTAACGGGCGCTTTAATGGTGTGTTGTTTAGTATACATTTAATGAGAGTACTATTCCTTAAATTTTGGACAAATTTAGTATTTTTTCTTCCAAATCCTCAATTCGCTTCTGTAATGTGGGAAGTTTTCTGTATAGGGCGAATGACTTTAAAAAGTCGAGTTTTTCGATGGCCGGAGAGCCTAAAAGCGTAGTGCCGGTTTCTGAAATGGTTCTTCCGATACCTGCCTGCGCGGCAATGGTGGTCTTATCAGCAATTTTGATGTGGCCGATGATTCCTACCTGGCCTGCAATGATACAGTTTTCGCCAATCGTTGTGGAACCTGAAATGCCTGCCTGTGCAGCTATAACAGTGTTTTTGCCTATTTTAACATTATGTGCGATCTGGATCAGGTTGTCGATTTTTACACCATCGTAAATAATGGTTGAACCCATTGTAGCACAATCTATTACAGTATTGGCGCCAATGTCCACCCGGTTGCCGATCACCAC
>NZ_JBQCDF010000206.1:0-11235 GCF_051961495.1 Cytophaga sp.
CTTTCTTTGTGAATTTTTGACGGAGTTACCTGCAAAATTTCAAGGCCGTGTTTTACTTCTTCCAGCATGCCGTCCGGCCCGCACAGAAAGTAATCAGCTTGTGAAACCGGCAAGTCTTTTATTCCTTCAATGATTTTTATGAACTGACTTTGATTCAAACGTCCTTTGGGTAAAGCGCTGTTATGCGGCTGGCTGTAGGTGTAAAAAACTTCAAAGTTTGAATAGACAGCTTTCAGCTCTTCCAATTTACTTTTGAAGATCACAGCGTCTTCATTGCGGTTTGAATAGATCAGGCAGATTTTCTTGTAGCTTTTCTTTGCTAAAGCAGTTTTAATCATACTGATCAATGGTGTGATACCGCTGCCTGCCCCTATGAATACAAGGTTTTCGGAGGAAGCTTTATCTAATGTGAACAATCCTGCGGGCTGCTGAAACTCGATCGTATCTCCTGCCTTTAGTGTATTGAATAAGTATGAAGATGCTTTACCATCCTGAATTTTTTTTATGGTAATGCTGGGTTTTGCATCTACTGCAGGAGAAGACGAAAATGAATAAGAACGTCTTACTTTTTCGCCTCCTATGTTCAATAATAATGTTATAAACTGTCCTGATTTATAATTCTTTATTAAATCATGGGGTTTTAAAACCAAGGTAACGGAATCTGCTGTTTCGTTAATTTTTTCTTCAATGAATAGTTGGTTGCTCGTACTCATAAACGGTAATAATTTTACGAATATACTATTTTCCTTTTTTTAAGGAGAAAATGTGCATAAACTTTAGGCAGGATAAAGCGCAGGATTAGACTTATTTTAAGGTATTTTTTGGTATATTTGATGTTTCCTAAAGCAAACAAAATGGAATTACAGGCATTAACAGCCATCAGTCCGATTGATGGCAGATATAGAAATCAGGTTGCATCATTAGCTCCTTACCTTTCTGAATTTGGATTAATTCACTATCGTGTTAAAATCGAGATTGAATACTTTATTGCCTTGTGCGAAAAACCTCTGCCGCAACTAAAGGATTTCGACAAATCCATTTATGCAGATCTCCGTGCTATTTATCTGGAATTTAGTCTGGAAGACGCGCAGCGTATCAAAGACATTGAGAAGGTTACCAACCACGATGTTAAGGCTGTTGAATATTTTATCAAGGAAAAATTAAAGAAGTATGACCTTGGAAATTATCTTGAGTTTATACACTTCGGATTAACGTCGCAGGATATTAATAATACTTCCATTCCATTGTTGCTGAAAGATGTTCTGAACAATTGCATCTATCCTGAATTATCAGCATCCATCAAGCAGATAGAAGCTTTGGCAAAAAGTTGGGAAACAATTCCTATGCTGGCTAAAACCCACGGACAACCGGCATCTCCTACCCGTTTAGGTAAAGAATTCATGGTATTTGTTGAACGTTTGATCAACCAGATCAGTCTGTTGCACCAGGTTCCATACAGTGCAAAATTTGGCGGCGCCACCGGGAACTTCAATGCGCACAACGTTGCCTATCCGGATATTAACTGGATAGAGTTCGGCAATAATTTTGTCAATACAACGCTTGGCTTATCCAGAAATCAATATACGACACAGATTGAACATTACGATAACTTAGCTGCCTTGTTTGATTCATTGAAACGCATCTCAACCATCCTTATTGATTTTGATCGTGATGTGTGGCAATATGTTTCCATGAACTATTTCAAACAGAAAGTTAAAAAAGATGAAGTTGGTTCTTCTGCGATGCCGCATAAAGTTAACCCGATTGATTTTGAAAACAGCGAAGGGAACTTAGGTGTTGCAATTGCTCTCTTTGAACACTTCTCTACAAAACTTCCGATATCAAGATTACAGAGGGACCTTACGGACTCAACAGTGCTTCGTAATATTGGCGTGCCATTGGGACACTTTCTCATTGCATTGAAATCGTTGCAGAAAGGTTTATCAAAACTGGAATTGAATGTTGAAGCCATCAATGCTGACCTGGAAGACAACTGGGCAGTTATTGCAGAAGCGATACAAACAATTCTTCGCCGAGAGAATTATCCGAATCCGTACGAAGCATTAAAAGACCTTACCCGCAACGGCGGAAAAATCACAAAAGATACGCTTCAAACATTTATCCATGGTTTGAATGTTTCTGAAGAAATTAAAGTAGAACTTAGAAAACTAAGTCCTCATAATTATACAGGTATTCAATTTTAATTTGAATGAAAGAGATTATTCGTTTCGCTATCCGCAAGGTTCCGCGCAAGTATCTGCAGATTGTAAGTCCGGTAGCAATGAAGGCTATGAAGCTTATCTATCGTGGTAATACTGTAGAGTGCCCTGTGTGTAATAGCACGTTTTCAAAAATGCTGCCTTACGGACGTATTGTAAGCAGAGAAAATGCCTTATGTCCGGAATGCCTTTCTTTAGAGAGGCACAGATTAATGTGGTTGTTTTTGAAAAACAAAACAGATTTCTTTACCGCCAACATTAAGCTGTTGCACATAGCACCCGAACACTGCTTTATTGATCGCTTTGAAAAGCTACCGAACCTGGATTACATCACGGCAGATATTGAATCTCCTTTGGCAAAAGTTAAAATGGATGTGCATGCTATTCCGTTTGAAGCCAACACATTTGATGTTGTATTCTGCAACCACGTTTTAGAACACGTGGATAACGACATCAAAGCGATGCAGGAAATGCTGCGCGTATTAAAGCCAGGTGGCTGGGCTATCCTGCAAAGCCCGATTGATCCGACAAGACAGGTAACGTTTGAAGACCCCACAATTACAGATCCTGCAGAAAGAGAACGTGTACACGGTCAGGATGACCACATGCGTACATACGGGTTGGATTACGGCGACAGAATCCGCACTTCCGGATTTTTAGTTACAGAAAGTATGTATGTAAAAGAAATATCTCCTGATCTGATCAAGAGATATTGTCTGCCAGGGAATGAAGTAATTTATTTTTGCGAAAAAGCGAAGTAAGCAGAATCTGAATTCTAGTCATAAAAAAACAGCAGCTTTTATAAGCTGCTGTTTTTTTATGACTGAAGTTGTAATTGAGAAACGATTATACTTTATACTAAACTTTACACTACAATTAATTTTCCAGAATTTTAATTTCAGTTCTTCTGTTTAATTGTTTATTCTCCGGTGTATCATTTGGCGCGACCGGTTTATCTTCACCATGGCGGGTATAAATGATTCTATCTGCTGAAATTCCTTTAGCAATCAGGTAATCCTTAACTGCATGGGCTCTCGCGTCAGACAACGTCCGGTTCGCCTGCGGGTCTCCATCACTATCCGTATGTCCGGCTACTTCAATTTTTATTTTTGGATTTTTACTTAAAATATCGAAAAGCTTGTCCAGCTCTGTTTCAGATTCTTTACGCAACGTGGCTTTATTTACATCAAAGAATACGTTATTTAAAACAATCGTTGTTCCGATATCAATTTTATCCAGACAAATTACATCATCGATCTCTTTGTAGTTTTCCAGCTTTGGAATATCAATGTTCTTCGAGTAAAATAAGTAACCTTTTGCTTCAACATTGATTGCATAATTTTTACCTGCAGGCAACGTTACAATGTACTTACCAGTAGAACTGTTCGATGCATATTTCCCCAATGATTTACCGGATTCAATATCGGTCACATTAATGTTCGCCTGAATAAATTCTTTTGTCTTGCAATCGGATATTGTTCCTTTTAACAAAACCAATGCTGCCTTTGCTTCCGGGCGTTCGAGCATGTAAAGATCCTTATCACCTAATCCGCCTTCCCTCGCAGATGAAAAGTAGGCGCGCTTATTATCGGCCGACCAAACAAAGTAGATCTCATCTCCTACGGTATTAATCGGATAACCCAGATTTTCCGGCATTGATTTTACCGCAATTGGTGACACCGACAAATCGATCGTTGCATGAAAGATATCAAAGCCGCCCATGGATGTATGCGCCTGAGAACTGAAATAAAATGTTTTATTATCGGCATGCAGATATGGAGAAAACTCATCTTCTCTGGTATTGATACCAGGGCCCATATTCACAGGTAATCCCCAGGTTCCATCTGCATTCTTTTTTGACCAGTAAATATCTGTACCGCCATACCCACCTTTTTTGTTTGAAACGAAAAACAGGTAGTTTCCGTCGGCAGAGAAATTGCCGCATGCTTCCCAGGCATCTGTATTAATGGATTTCCCAAAAGAAACAGGTTTGTTCCAGGTAGTCCCTGATAGTGTGCTGTAATACAAATCACCGCCACCATCTGCTTTATAAACAATCATGGTTTGCCCTTCAGAAGAAAGTCCAACACAGGCATCATGACTTGCAGTATTTATCGTCTGGTCAATTTGAATACTGTTCCCCCAGGTGTTATCCGAATTTTTATTCGACATATATATGTCTTCAAAATAATGGCCATCCATTTCAGAAATCAAACCACCTGTTGAGTTAGCTCTTCTGGAAGTATATATAATAGTAGATTCATCTACACTGATGGCAGGATTGTAATCGGGATATTTAGAGTTCACTGCACTACCCAGATTTGAGATTGTCATTTTAACCGGCTTCGCCATTAAGTTCTGTGCATTTGTACAGTATGTCAAATATTTGTCGGTTTGAGCCAGCAGTTCCTTATCAGATGCACGAAGCGTTGAACGGAATGTCTGCAGGCTGCTGATCGCTTCAGGTATCCTGCTGTTTGCATGGTAAGCTATCCCCAGGTAATAATCAAACATAGGATCTTTAATTGTACCCCTGGCTGCCAGCAAATACTTCAATGCACTATCGTAACTGTAAGTGTTGATGTAACACAAGGCGATCGAATAATTTATTCCAGGATCATTTGGGGCAAACTTATACGATGCCTGATACTGTTCGAGCGATTTTACATAATCTGCCTGGTCATAATAAAGTTTGGCTTCTTCCAGATAATTTCTTGCTTCTTTAGGAATATTCTGAGCGCAAAGAGTTCCATTCAGAAATAGCAGCGCGATGGAAATAATAAAATACTTATGCATACCTTTAATTGCTAAAGAAAAACTAATTATGCTATTTTACGTACAGTTACAAAACGAATAGTTCATGAAAAGGTTATTAATTACTCTACTTGTGTTGACATCTTTATTCTCTTGTTTGGGAAAGAAGCAGTATTACATGAGTAAGCAGGAGAAATCCAAGCAAAAAGGATTTAATGCTAACCAGGCAAATAAGATTGTAAACGAAAACCAGAAAAATAAAGCTGCCAACCAGAAGAGTGCGGAGAAAAATCGTCAACAGCTTAATAAAGCTGCTGAAGAAAAAAGTAAAAACAGTAAAAACTCTAAAAAGCCGAGCGGCGAATTTAAGTTTTATTTTCACTAAGATTATATCTTCTTTCTGGTTCACCCATAATAAAAAACTCCCGTCCGATAGTTATCGTGACGGGAGTTTTTTATTATACATATTTAACAATTGTTAAATAATTAATGTTTATAGAAGCTTGGACAAGGCAGCCTTCTCATTGGTTTATGTTTTTTAACAGGCTTATGAATATATGTTATACTGAATTCATGAGAACCTCCCGGCCCTGCTGCAGTAAGTTTCGAGATTGTTAAATCATAGCTGTAGCCGAAATTCCATGTTTTATAAACCCATCCGATCAGGAAAACAACAGATTCACGGTTGTTGATCTTAGGAGCATAATGTTTGATTGGAATACCGCGATACCAAACCCCTGCCATTAACTGGTTATACATACCATATAAACCAATATCCAGCTGATCTGCCTTCCCTTGTGATTTATAATGGAATGTAGGGGTAATGCTTATTTCACTTTTGTCTTCCGTATAAGCTAAATATTTACGTTGAGCAATTGGTATTTTATATCCCCCTGTCACTTGAAAGTTCATGGCCAATGGATCCTTAGCAGCTCCAGCAAAAGATTGTTCAGGTGTATTTAAATGTTGAACAGAAAAACCTCCCCATATACGGTCTGAATAAATTACTGTACCGGCAGAAAAATCCGGGTAAAGCTGGCTTTTAACACCGGTCTGATAATTACCGCCCCCAATGTAGCCTGTTGAATCTCTGAATTGACTTGGATATCTCAATCCATTATAATCAAGTGTTCGTTGAACGCCTGTGGCCTGGAGACCTAAACGGGCTGTAAATTTCTTGGAAACAGGTATTTCGTATGAATATAGCAGGGAAAATTGAGTTGAAGCGTAAATATTCGAGCCCTGGACATCACGTACAATCTGAAACCCTAAGCCACTTTTATACTTATCAAGATATGTATCACCGGAAACATAATAGGTTTTATAGTTTGCATCCAGGCCTAACCATTGTAATCTTGTAAGCACAGTACCTCTTGGAGCATGGACACTTCCTGCAAAAGCAGGGTTATGAAACATTGGAACAGAATAAAATTGGGTAAATTGAATATCTTGAGCACTAGTAACATTATACTTAAAAAAGCATATAATGGCTAGTGTGATTAGGAATATGCGTAAGCAAATTGAACTAAACATGAATATTTATTTAGGATGATATGATCAAATATACGTAAATAATGTCCGTATTTCCCAATACGAATTTTATTGACAATAGTTTTTTTGTATAGAGAGTTTCTGTTAATTTGTATAAAGTCAATATTATTGAAAAATGGTTTCGATGAAAAAAATATCCCTGTTTATACTTTTAACCAGTATAACTTTCTTTAATTCTCAACAAGTTTTTTCTCAAACAACTCTATCCAGAGTTGAAATTGAAACAAATGCGCAGTATGCTTTTAAGAACAAAGACTACTACCACGCATTACCTTTATATTTAACCTTAGATAGCTTATATCCGAACTCCCCCAAATATATATTTCCAATTGGAGTGAGTTATATAAATACAACTGCCGACCAGGAAAATGCGCTTGTATACCTGGAGAAATGTAAACAAAAACCTAATCTTTATCCTCCTACCCTTCACTATTATCTGGGCCGGGCATATCATTTATCGAACCGCTTTGATGACGCCATTGTTGAGTATGAACTTTGCTTATCACATCTGTATAAATCAAAATCAAAATATGCATTAATGATCCGCGACATATATCGCGAGCTTGAAATGTGCGAGAACGGTAAAAAGCTTATTTTAAAACCTATTACTATTGATATTGAAAATTTAGGTCCGTCAATAAATAGCAACTACCCGGAATACGCTCCAATCCTGACGCTTGATGAAAACGAAATCATTTTCACTTCATGCAGACCCGAAACTACAGGCGGACTAATTGATACTGAAGACGGCCAATATTTCGAAGATGTATATATAGCATCAAAAAAAGATTCTGTTTGGCTTAAAGCTAGAAATATGGGACCTGCCATTAACACGAAAGGACATGATGCCAGCGTTTCTCTTACACCCGACGGACAGGAACTTCTTATATACAGATATGACAAAGATGACAATTTTCTGTCTTCGAAATTAGATGGTGATGTTTGGACCGAGGCTGAAGAATTAAGGGGTGAAATCAATTCAAAATTCTATGAGCCTTCTGCATGTTTAACAAAAGACGGCAGCTACATTTTATTCAGCAGCAACAGACCGGGAGGTTATGGTGGTCTGGATCTTTACATATCAAAAAAACTATCTAACGGAGAATGGGCAAGACCAATTAATTTAGGAGATTCGATTAACTCTAAGTATGATGAAGATTCTCCCTTCCTTCACCCGGACGGTAAAACGTTATACTTCAGTTCAAACGGTCACAACTCAATGGGTGGCTTTGATATGTTTTATAGCAGATCTTTATCTGATTCCAGCATTTCATGGCAAAAGCCTGTTAACGTTGGTTATCCGTTAAACTCAGCACATGATGATATTCATTTTACCTTATCAGCTGATGGCAAAAGGATTTATTTTGCATCCATCCGTCCTGAAGGTTTTGGAGATAAAGACATCTATGTTGCCAGCATTGAAGAAACGAAAGTGCAGGATGTATTGGTAATTGTTGGTATTATTCAGGACTCATTATCCAAAGATCCGGTAAGTGCACGCATTGAAGTTATCAATACAGAAGACAACTCAATTGTAGGTATTTATAATTCCAATAAAGTAACCGGAAAGTATATTATGGCTTTACCCGAAGGAGGTAAATACCGGATTTCAATCCAATCAGAAAATTATAAGGTCTGCGACGATTTTATTACTACCAAGGAATTAAATGGCTATCAAGAGCTTGAATCCAATATTAATTTGTGCCCGGAAGTCACGAAATAAAACATTCCCTATATAAAACAACATAATTTTTAGTTTTTACGTAATAGTTCTCAAACTAGTACTATGTACTTATGGAAAATATATATACTAAACTCCTAAAACATCCCAAATTAACTTTAAGAGCAATGACAATTGCTCTGTTTTCAATACTTTATATTCCCGCTTATGCTGAAGGTACTGCTGAGTTGACTCCAACATTAGCTTCAGATAACCAGGGGGTACTTCAGATTTGGGATAACAACGATGTAAATAGAAACTCATTTACATACGGTTGTCCGTCCACAAAACGATTATATTTTACTATATGTAATCCTGAAGAAGTGTATTTCGGAATGGCATATGACGCAGGGGATCTAGTTGCTCCGGCTACTCTTTGGTATAGAATTATCTCCCCGAGCGGTACAGTAGTTTTCCCAGTAGCAGGTACAGGCTGGCAGCAGGTTACAAATGCAGGTGCTGGCTCAATATCTTCCTGGGCACAAGCAAAGGCCGGCCCTTCCAATATTGTGGGCGGTGCCGGTGGTTATACCCCATTAACATTCACACCTGCAGAAGCAGGTGATTTTTATATTGAATTCTATCGGAAAAGTAATGCCGGAGCTCCAACACTAGGTAATCCGGCTGCACCAGGCGGAGTTATTCCTGTAGCAACTGCTGCAAATATCGCAACCCAACAAAGGACTAAAACACGTCTTCGTTATTTTGACTTAACAGTTACAGATGCCCCGAATGGAAACAGAATCCCAGGACGTTTGTTTTCTCAAACATGGGACATTAACGTAAACGCGGCAAACAATCCATTCATTGCAACGATGTATGTATATTCTGATGACGGGATTGTTACTGGCTTGAACTTTAATAGAATCAGACCTTTTGGTTTTACAATTGCCTGTAACCCTACGGGTGTTACGAATACGGGTAATACTGCTGTAGACAGGCGATCGGTTTCTGTTAACGCCACATACGCTCAATATAAGATATTCTTACATGACCCCGACAATAGCTGTTACAGCACGGGGATTTTTGGTGATGTATTAAATAAGAATAATATTACCGTTACCGGATGCGATGTAAATAACCGATGTATAAACGTGGTTGTTGATAAAGCCGGGGGGGCAGAACTCTTATTAAATTTCAATGGTGTACCCGGATATCAATTTGGAACATCGGATGTACTTATTAAATACACATTAGCTGTTGGTTCTAATTGCATTCCATGGGATAGCCGCGATGGACTTGGTAATCTGGTTACGCCTGGTTCTGTATTGGATATGCGATTGGATTACTTCAACGGTATCACCCATTTACCGTTATTTGACGTTGAAAACCACCCTTACGGATATATTGTTTCGCTTGTTCGTCCGGCAGGACCGCCTCCATTGTTATTCTGGGATGATACGGGAATTCCTGGTGGTACAAGCAACTTATCTGGTTGTACAACCGGTATACCAACACCGACAACTGGTTGCCACGGCTTTGGTTCAGTAACGGCAGGTGCTATGCCTCCTTCCAGTAATCCAACCACAACTGACTGGGGGAATAATAGAACCATCAATACCTGGTGGTACGCTAATTACATCAATGTTAGTGCGAATTATAATGTACCAGGAAGTATCAGTGTTGATGCAAATACCAATGTGCCTGGAACCGGATCAACAAATGATATTTCAAGCTGTACAAATGCCGGCCCGATTTCCTTGTCCGGTGCTGTAACAGGTGCGACGGGCGCTACATGGAGTGTAAAACCAGGGGTTACGGGTACATTTGCAAACCCGGCTTCTCTTACAACTACTTTCAATCCTTCTGCTGCTGATCTAGCGAAACCTTCTATCTATATATATTTAACATCTACAGGCAACGGTGCTTGTCCGGCTGTTAATGACTCCATGAAAATTACTTTTATGGGCGGACCTACCGTAACTGCAGGACCGGCGCAATCTGCCTGTGCAAATAATTCTACATTAACCCTGAACGGTAACTTTACTGTTGCCACAGGTATCATATGGTCTGGCGGTGGCGGTACATATGTACCAAATAATACAACCAAGAATGCTACCTATACACCTACTGCCGCAGAGATCGCTGCAGGTTCGGTTACTTTAACAATTACAACTACGGGCAATGGCTTGTGTCCGGCAGCTACAGCGCAGGTTACACATACTTATTTTAAAGCTCCAACAGTAAGTGCGGGTTCACCGGTAACGGTCTGTGCCAATAATCCGGCAGCAGCTTTAGTAGGTACTGCGACCAATCAAACGGGCGTAGCATGGTCTGGCGGTACAGGTACATTTACGACACCTGGAAGTACTTCCACTACTTATAACCCTTCTGCAACTGAAAAAACTGGCGGCCCTAAAACAGTTACCTTAACCTTAACAGCAAGTAAGGCGGGCTGTAACTCGGTAACTTCAAATGTAGATGTTACCATCAATCCTTCACCTACCGCTTATGCCGGTCTGGATACAACCATCTGCAGAAACGACTCATTCAATCTGGCCGGCGTTATTACCAATGCAACCGGGGGAACATGGTCTGGCGGTACAGGTAAATTCACTCCGAATGCCAATACATTAAATGCCAACTACAAACCAAGTGCTGCTGAACTTGCCGGTTCAAGTGTAACACTTACCTTAACCACTACCGGTAACGGAACCTGTATTGCCGCAACCGATCAGATGAAAATCTCATTCATTGCAGCGCCTACCATTGATATTACCGGTCCGGCATCAGTCTGTGACAACAACCCTGTCATCAATTTATCAGCTGCTGTACCCGGGGCAACCGGCCGCAGCTGGATCGGCAGCGGCGGTTCATTTGTTCCCACCACCACCACCAGCCCGGTTAGCTATACACCTTCTGCAGTTGAGATCACCACAGGCTTCACAGGTATCGTAGCCAAAACAACCGGCGGTAAATGTCCGCCGGTAACAGATACAATAATTGTTCTGTTTAACCCGGCTCCTACTATTGATGCAGGTTCTCCGATTT